>JAFAZL010000513.1 GCA_019239815.1 Acidobacteriota bacterium | reverse complement strand
AGCGATATACCAGAAGTTCTTGAAGTAGGAGCTGAGCGTCGTGATGATTGCCTGCCCCCAGGTTTCGGAAACGGGCAGTTCAATCGCACATTCGATGGGCGCGGACGCGCCCTGCCTTTTGGAAACGAGTGGGACGAAAACAAAGATCAGGAACAGCACCGTAAACAGTTTCAACAATCCAACGGAAACAGGGAAGAGAACGAAGGTCATCGCCAAAACGACCACGTTTAGTGCCGGAGACGCGAACATCGCCGCAAGCACTGACTCCGGGCTCATACCCGATGCGAAGAAGCCTCGAGCAATCGGCGCAATGCAATTGGTACAGACCGCTAGCGGTGCCCCAGCGGCCGCGCCGAAAAGGGTGTTGAGATAAACAGACGTCGTTCGCCGGCGCCGCAACATTGTCAGAAACGTCAGCGCTGCGGGACCAAAGAGGAAGGAGAACGTCATCCCGACGCGGTTGGCGTCGAGCCAATTCACCGTCGTCCGCCAAACGCGGGTCGTCAGCGGCATCGAGCGATCAACCGCGTAGACAAGTCCGAAAGTAAGCGATCCCTTTGCCGAAATCGTTGTGCCGGCGTTATAGCGTTTCATCAGGGCGGGATACCGTGAATCGATCCAAAAAATGCCGGCGATCACAACCATTAACACGATAGCGATGGTGCGGCTGCGCCATGTCGCCGAGCTGGCGACTGACGGTTGCAAGCCAATAGGAACTGATTGAACCGCCATGGACGTTCCTCCGGCGTGGGACTTGTCGCGAGACTCTAGAGGCACCAGTGGATGCACAACATAGTACAAAGACACTACGTACGAGGCCTCGACTCTGTTGCCGGCTTAGAACGCGATCCGGCCCACCTAAGCAACAGAAACTACCCGACCGGTAATCGCATTCAATTCATCGCCGTCACGATCCCATGTAAACTTCGATCGTGAACACGATTGATTGGCTCCTCGCTTCCGACCCCGCCATCCGCTGGCAAGCCATGCGTGATCTTACCGATGCCCCGTCCTCTGCAGTCGTCGCAGAACGGACCCGCGTTTCACGCGAAGGCCTCGGCGCAACTATTCTCGCCCATCAACAATCCGACGGCTCCTGGCGTCGCGAAGGCGCTCCAACCTGGCTGACGACCCTGTTCACGCTCCAGCTCCTTCGCGCGACCGGCATCGACCCCACCGACGCCGCCGTCAAAAATGCGATCGCCCTCCTCGAATCAACCCTGCGTTGGGACTGCACCCCTGGCAACTGGGATCTCCGCCCCGTCAAGGAAACCGGTAATCCATTTTTCGAAGGAGAAGTCGAACCCTGCATCAACGGCGGCGTCTTAGCTCTCGGCGGATATTTTGGCCGCCCGAGTGAAAAACTCGCACGCCGCCTCCTAAGCGAACAGCTCACGGACGGAGGTTGGAACTGCGACGCCCCGGAGAGCAAATGCTCATCCTTTCACACCACAATTTGTGTTTTAGAAGGCTTGCTCGAATACGAACGCGCCATCGACAGCTCCCGAGAAATCGCCGCAGCCCGCCGGAATGCCGAAGAATATCTCCTCGCCCGCTCACTTTTCCGCCGTCGCTCCACCGGCGGAATTGCCAATCCCGAATTCCTCGAGCTCGCCTTCCCGCCGCGCTACCACTATGACATTCTCCGCGCGCTCGACTATTTCCGTGCAGCGAGCACCAAACCCGATCCGCGCATGACCGAAGCGATTCAACTCATCGAAAGGAAGTGCCAACCCGACGGCGAGTGGCTACTGGACAAGTCCTACACCGAGTCGCTGGCACTGCCGCTCACCGAAACGATCGGGGAGCCAAGCCGCTGGAACACACTTCGCTCTCTGCGGGTGCTGCGATGGCTCAAAGAGGGTGATACAAACTAATCGCCGCGTCTGTGCGGCGCGGCTCAAAAGTCGTCGTGAAATGCCACCTCGCCCTTCACCGACACCTGATACGCTGACACGCGCCGCTCAAAAAAGTTCGTCAACTCCTGTACATCTTGCAGCTCCATAAATCCGAACGGATTCTTCGCCCCAAACACCGGCGCAATCCCCGCGCCTCCAGCCGCCGATCCGCCACATGCCGCAATTACTTGAGCATGTCCTTCACCGAAAGCCCCACCCACCCCCAGGCTCAGCTCATCCTCCGCATAAACGCAATCGAGGCCGAGCTTGCCATCCTCTACAGCGACTGCCCCAACCTCTTCTCTAACCCAGCCCGATACGTCCGGCTGATCTTCGACCGCGTACCGCTTTTCATCACGACTTCAAACTCCCCATGCGAAATCGGCTGTAAGTGCGACACGCTCTCAATATTCACAATCGCCGACCGGTGCACCCGCACAAACCGCATCGGATCCAGCTTCCGCGCCAGATCATTCAGAGCCGCGCGATAAAGGACTTCCTTCGCGCCAACATGCAACGTCACATAAACGCCAGCCGCCTCAATCCACTCAATGTCCGCCGCGCGCACAAATCGCGTCGTCCCGGCAGCCTTCACCACGAGCCGGTCGAGAAACTGTTCGTGACTCGGCTCGCGCGACACCATCTCCAGCACGTGCATCCCAAACTCCCGCATCCCGCGCTCGTTCAGTCGCGTTTTGATGCGCGCCATCGTCGCTTCAAACCGCTCGTCGCTGAACGGCTTCAGCAAATAGTCGAGTGCGTTGGCCTCAAACGCACGGATTGCATGTTCATCGTAAGCCGTCACAAAAACCGTCAGCGGCATCTCGTTCGCGCCGATCGCATCAATCACTCCAAGACCATCCAACTCTGGCATCTGCACATCGAGAAAAAGTATGTCCGGGCGCTGCGTTCTAATCATCTCGACCGCGATCGCGCCGTTCTCTGCCTGCGAAATCGTTCCGACACCCGAATCTTTGTGCAGCAGATCGAACAATCGCTGTCGTGCCGGCAATTCATCGTCTGCAACCAATACGCGAATCGGCCCAACTGTTGGAGAAGTCATGAGGGCGCTCCACCCGCCATCCGATAGGGAATTTCGACCTCAACTTCCGTCCCACCACCTTCGCGATTCCGGATCTCAAATCGGCTTCGCGCATCGGGATAAAGCCCGGCAATCCGCTCCCGCGTCGCCGTCAACCCTAGTCCCGCCGACGTCTCCGCGTCCCAACCCATCGGCAGCCCCACTCCATCGTCCGCCACGCGAATCTTCACCCGTCCATCCACACGCGCCGCCGAAATCTCTACCGTCCCGCCGCTCGCCCGCAGTGAAACCCCGTGGCGTATCGCGTTCTCTACCAACGGTTGCAAGAACAGCGAGGGGACCGAGGCCGTCCTGGCCTCCGGCGTAACCGAAACTTCAATCTTCAAATGCTCGCCGAACCGAATTTTTTGGATCGCAACGTAGTGCTCCAGAAATTCCATCTCTTCCGCCAACGGCACTTCCTGCTTATCCTTCGACTCCAACGACAAACGCAGCAGATCCCCCAGATGCTCGATCATCGCTCGTGCCAAACGCGGATCGCGTTCCACCTGCGACGAGATCGTATTCAGTGCATTAAACAGGAAATGCGGATTTAACTGCATCCGCAACACGTTCAGCCGCGCTTCCGAAAACTGCCGTTCCAGCCGCTCGCTTCGCAACTCGCTCGAAACATAGCTCCGGTTGTACCGATATGCATGCCACCCGCCTGCGATGACCCAATAAATGAGCCAACTCCAGAGAAACATTCCGCGCAATGCATTTACAAATAGATGCGGATCGCGCATCGTCGACCAAGGTTGAAGTCCCAGCAACGCACGCATTGCAACCAGCACGTAGACGAGAAGGGAGGTGAACACAACGCTGAGAAAAACATGCGCCGCGATTCGCCGGCCAAGCTGCACCGCAGAAAACGGCAATCGCGCATCAACCGCAATGATTACAAACGCCAGCAATCCCCAGGACCACCACAACGCCAACGCCGAAAGCACAACCACCCTGCGCGGCCCCATTTCCAAATTCGGCAGCGCAAAAATAAACCCAATCGAAGTCCACAGCGCCGCCGCAAAGAAAATGCGGTAAATCCATCGTTTGAAACTTGTGGCGGTTTGCTCAGTCATTGAAGAAATGCTCGTGCACTCATTGACCCACCTTGCTCGCGGATCGCAAGTCTCGATTCTTCGCCTATCCAAACAAAGACGCAACCGCCGGCCTTCTGTCGCCAGCGATTGCGTCTCCCGTTCTGAATTCGCACTTATTTCCCCGCGAACTTCACTCCCTCAACTGAATCCGGCCGCAGGATCACCCCAATCCCATAAAAGTTGCTCGCCACCGCAATTGCTACCTCATTGGCTCCTGCAATCAACGGCAAATCAAACGCCCCATTCGTCAACGCCAGCCGCCCATCCGGATTTTTCCGCGCGCTCGCCGGTATAAACAAATTCTTGTCAGCGTAAACCTGCTTCCCGTTCACAAACACCCACACTTCCCGCACCCACCCGATCTATGTGTGTATTGTCTGCGCTTTGTCCGAATTCATCGTCGTCTTGATCCACGCCATCGACCGCTTCGGCCGCTCATATGCCAACCCATATTCGCGCGTAATGTCGATCAGCCCGCCCAACTCCGCCATGATCGGCTTCCACTCCGCCGACGTCGCGGGCATCTCCGAGTAGCTCGGGTCCTTCTCGGCCGGAAGTTCCGCCACGGCCGATAACTGCCACTGGCGTACGAGATGCACGTCCTTCTCAGTCGGGTCGGCTTCCGCCTCCGGCGACAAGCCCTCGGTCGCACCTGGAAACACGACGACATTCGCGAAATATCCCGGCCCCGACAATCCGATCGAGCCGTCATTGGCATCACCTTCCAGTCGCCCAACCTTCAACGTCGGCGTTGCGCTGTGATTGACGTACATGTTCATCCGCTTGCCCGAAATCACCAGCTTTACGTGGTTCCACTCTCCATCGCGAATCGGCGCCGGCACCTGATACTGCGGAAAAACATCCCACAATAAAATGTTGTGCGTCTCCGGGGCGTACTGCAAACAAAACGGGCTCTCCGCGCACTTGCCGTTCGGACGAAAATAAAGCATCTCGAAATTCTTATCGTCGATCCGTCGAAACACCATCCCGGTACCCATCACCATCGGCTGCACATCGAACTCAATCGTGCCGTCCTTCAGGCTGACGTCCTTTGCAATTGCGTAGCCTCCTTCGTGCATCGCAAGCGCGTCCATCCCCTGGATTTTCTCGAACGCCCCGGACTCCGTCTGCCAATGCTCCGCCGTCATCGGCACCTTGATCGGTGTTGATCCCGCGGGATCAGCGGTCGAGCCGCCAGCCGGTTCGGTGTCGGCTGCCATCGCGGAGCCTGCCAGCCCCACGAATGCCGACGTCATCAACAGCAAAGCCGTCCGGACAAACTGAGATCTGAGGCTCGTGTTGGTTGAAGTTTGGGCAGAAACGGAACAGCGAGGTCTAACGGAAGTGCTGGGTACCGCAGATAGGTTTCTCATTCGCCAAAGCTAAGAAACCTGAAACTTAAATTCATTCAAAATGTTGCGAAACGGACCAGGAAGTTGCGAATGGTAGGTGGCGCTTAGTGCTGCGGACGCCGCTCTTCGGGCGCCGTCGCTATACCCAGCCGCCGCAACTCATCCACATAATACTTGCGATAAAGAACGTCCCACTCCTCGCTGCCCTCAAGGATCTCTTTCTTCTGGGAGGTAATCCGCTTCCGTACTTCCGCGTCGGCCTTCTCTTCTTCACGCAGAGTTGCCGTTAAAATTGCCACTACCTGCTGTCG
>JAFAZL010000482.1 GCA_019239815.1 Acidobacteriota bacterium | reverse complement strand
CCCGCGTCCCCCGACTACCATCACTGGCTCACTCCCGACCAACTCGCTGCCCGCTATGGCGTCCATCAACAAGATCTCGACACCGTCCAGCGTTGGCTCACAACCCGCGGCCTAACCATCAATCAAACCTACCGAAACGGGATGGTCATCGACATCAGCGTCACCGCCGCCCAAGTCCGCGACTCTTTCCATACCGAAATACACAATCTCACTCTCCCCAACGGCGACCGCCACATCGCCAACATGCGCGACCCGCAAATCCCCGCCGCACTCGCTCCCGTGATCGCCGGAGTCGCCTCGCTCCACGATTTCTTCCCGCGCCCGCGTCACACGCAACCCAAGCCCATCGCCTTCGATCACAACGAAAAAAAGTGGCAACCTCGCTTCCAGGTCACAATCCAAAACGACACCTTCAACGTCGTGTCTCCCTACGACTTCGCCACCATCTACAACGTCCTTCCGCTATGGCAGCAGGGCTTCACAGGCAAAGGCGTCACCATCGCGCTAATCGAAGACACCAATCTCGCCAATCCCAAAGACTGGAACACTTTCCGTAAAAATTTCGCGCTCGACGGCTTCAAGTCCGGCAATTTCACTCAGGTCTACCCCAACTGCAAAAACCCCGGCGCCAATTCCGACGAAGACGAAGCCGCTCTCGACGTCGAATGGTCTAGCGCATCCGCGCCCGACGCCAACATCATTCTCGCCGCCTGTGGCGACACAAAAACTGTCTCCGGCCTCGACCTCGCCACGCTCGGCATTCTCGAGCAGCCCAATCCGCCCGACATCATCTCCGTCAGCTACGGCCTCTGCGAAACCATCTCCGGCCAGGCCGAAGTCGCGCTCAACGATTTCGAAGCGCAGCTCGCCACCGCCGAAGGCACCACCTTCTTCATCGCGCAAGGCGACACCGGCGCCGACGAGTGCGCCCCCGCCGAAAAACCCGAATACTCCATCCTCGGCATCAATTCCGGCGACAACACCGCTTCCGCCTACGCCGTCGACATCGGCGGCACCGATTTCATGGCGCAATACAACGCCGACGTCAGCAAGATTTCACTCTCGCGTTATTGGTCCGAAAAAAACGATCCAAAAACGCACCAGTCCGCGAAATCCTACATCCCGGAAATTCCGTGGAACGACAGCTGCGCTAGCCGCCTCATCTTCACCGATCCGCTCATTGCCGGTAATTACAGCCAGGCCTTCGGTGAAAAAGGCTTCTGCAATTCCAGCGTCGGCCAGCAATTCTTTTTGTTCGATGTCGCAGGTGGCGGCGGCCCGAGCAGTTGCTTCACCGGCACTCCCTCAACTCCCGGCGTAGTCAGCGGCACTTGCAAAGGCAATCCAAAACCGACCTATCAAAAAGGTGTGGAAGGCGTTCCCCACGACGGAGTCCGCGATCAACCCGATCTCTCGCTCTTCGCCGCCGACGGCGTCTGGGGCAGCTTCTATCCCTTCTGTCTTTCCGACACGGCGCAAGGCGGCACCAACTGCACCGCCGAAAATGACGCCGTTCTTCTCGGTGGCGGCGGCACTTCCTTCGCGTCACCCGCAATGGCAGGTATTCAAGCGCTGATTAATCAGCGCTACGGCAAGCAAGGCAACACCAACTACGTCTACTACGCCCTCGCCCAACAGCAATTCGCGCACACCGCCAGCGCCGCCCGTTGCGACGCCAGCCAAACCTCCGGCAATCTCCCCGCCGCCTCCTGCGTCTTCAACGACATCACCCTCGGCGACATCGACATCCCCTGCGGCAAAAATCCCAAAACCGGCGACTACTACGATTGCCACGGCGCCGACAAAAAAATCCTAGGCGAACTCTCCACCTCCACCGACGATGACGACCCCGCCTATCCGGCAACTCCAGGCTACGATTTCGCCACCGGCCTAGGCTCAGTAAACGCCACCAACCTCTTCAAATCCTGGCCCCAATCCCTCACCCCAACCACCACCCCCTGATCAACCACCTGCGCCGGTAAAAACGCTGTCATCCTGAGCGCCATCCAAAGGATGGCCGAAGGATCTCAACGTTCAGTCCAAGCACGATCACGTCGATCAATCTCAATCAGGTACCGGCGCAGCACTGGTGAGCCCCATGTCCGCACGATTCAAACGCAGCCGGCGTTGTTCGCGATCACCCATACCAGTCATCCCGACCGAAGCGAGCCCACGTCTTTTCTTCGCGTTCGCTTCTGAGCGAACGAGTGGGCTCGCGCAGCGGAGGGACCCTGGCTCGATGTCAACCCCGAGCAAGATCGATGAGACACGCAACTCACTCTCTCGCTCTTCCCCAATTTCCATTTTCTAATTTCCAATTTCCCTCTATTCCCCCATCGAACACTTGCTCCTCGCGCTCTTTGACTCCCCCCACCCCACCCCGTAAACTCCCTTCATGGGCACGCGTTTCCCTAATCGCCCCAATAGAAACTACGGCGGCATCAGCTTCGACTGGCGCGGCTTCATCACCCCCGGCGTCAAGCTCCTCGTCATCATCTTCACCGCCGTCTACATCGTCGAGGTCCTCGCTTACCTTCTCGCCGGCGGCGTCTACTACACCGAAATTCTCAAGTGGTTCGCGCTCATCCCCGAAGCCGTTATCCATCACATCCCGCCGCGTATCTGGCAACCCTTCACCTACATTTTTCTCCACGACGCGCGCTCGCTCTTCCACATTCTCATCAACATGCTCATGTTGTGGATGTTTGGCCGCGACCTCGAACTCAGTTGGGGCAAGCGCCGCTTTCTCAATTTCTTTTTCGTGTGCGGTGTCGGCGCCGGCCTGATCGAACTGATCGTAAAAGCGATCCCATTCCTTTTCTTCGGTCGCGAACTTTCCCTCGTTCCAACGATCGGCGCCAGCGGCGCCATCTTCGGCATCTTGATGGCGAATGCAGTCCTCTTCCCCGACCGCAAAATCTGGCTCATCCCTCTGCCAATCTCGATCCCAATGCGTCCCTACGTCGCCGTGATGGGAGCCATAGAATTTTTCTCCACGCTCGGCAGCGGCGGCGACAACGTCGCACACATCTGCCACCTCGGCGGCATGCTCGTCGCCTACATCTACCTCCGTCGCGGCTCTTTCCTCTACAACGTCCGCAACTCCGTCAGCGATTGGAAACACGAGCGCAACAAAAAGCGCTTTCAGGTCTACATCAACAAACACAAACAAGACCCCCCCAGCCGCCCCGACAACTGGGTCAACTAACTCTTTTTCGTTTGTCTTCTTAATCGTCCCGTCTCTTACTAGAGTGTGTCTGTTCGATAGTCCGGTCGTAGGCCCGCGACCAGGCTCTTGGGTGCCGCACCCTCAGCTTTTAGAGGGTGCGGGTTTAGATTCAACTCGACCCGCAACACAGCGACGACCGCCTGTAGCCGCGATCGTTTCCAGATCGCGGGGTTTATACTCAACCCTACCCACACCGTTACGACGACACCGATTCCTACAGGCTGTCATCCCGACCGAAGCGAGCCCATGCTTTTTCTTCGCGTTCACTTCCTGTGAACGTGTAGGCTCGCGCAGTGGAGGGACCCTGGCTTGATCTCAGCCCTCAAGGAATCGACGAGACCCGCCACCCGTTCGGCTCGTGAGAACTGCGGCCCCAGCGTCCCGCTGAAAATAAAAATGGGGCTTCAACCTCGAAGCCCCTTTCGACTTTCAACTATCGACTGTCAACCTCTTCATCCCCCCACCACGTGAAACTTCATAAAATTCGTCGTGCCCCGAATTCCCATCGGCGTCCCCGCCACAATTCCGATCACATCCCCCTTCTTCACCAGCTTCTCCTCCAGCAATCTCTGCTCCGCAATCTCCGCTAATCCATCCACCTTCTTGACATCTGCAATCCCGCGCGCGATCACTCCCCAGATCAGCGCCATCCTTCGCCGCGTCTCCGCCTCCGGAGCAAACGCCACAATCGGCACCAGCGGCCGATAGCGTGAAACCAGCCGCGCCGTAAATCCGCTGTGCGTAAACACCGCGATCAATTTCATGTGCAATTCCCGCGACGCATGGCAAA
>JAFAZL010000260.1 GCA_019239815.1 Acidobacteriota bacterium | reverse complement strand
GGGACAGTTCTGCGGCTGCTGCTGCCATGATACAGGTAGCTCCGTTCGGCCCAAAGTTCCGGCTGAAGCTACCTACGCAGGCCAACGACCACATTCCAATAGACGTAAAGCGTTTGTTTGATGGAGCTTGAGTATCCCAGGTTATTTCCAAAAAGGGGCGCGTGCCCAGCTATGGGAATGCAAATCCCGAATTCGGACGTGTGCCCGGATGCGGCGCATCTTGGCAGTCCGTGCGCAGACGACCTTGCCGCCAAGCGCGTCCCGCTCAACAACGCTAAGTGTCCCTGACCTGGATGACCGCTGCGCCTTCGATCGCGTCCGACTTTAAGGAATTCAGCGCGCGGTTGGCTTCCGCAAGCAGGAACAGCTTGACGTGACTCCGAATCGGAATCTCGGCCGCAATTCGCAAGAAGTCTTCCCCATCCTTCCGCGTGTTGTTCGCAACGCTGCGAACGATTCGCTCCTGATACAGCAAATCGTAGCTAAAGCTCGGAATCGGGCTCATGTGAATACCGCCGAGCACCACCGAACCGCCCTTGCGAAGAATCTTCAACGCGACCGGAACGATTTCACCGGCTGGCGCAAAAACAATGGCTGCATCCAGTTGTTCTGGAGGTGCGTCGAACGTATCGCCGGCCCACTTTGCGCCTAGCTCGAGTGCGAGCCGCCGATGCCGCTCATCGCGAGTCAGCGCGTAAACCTCGGCCTTCCAATGCAGCGCGACCTGAATCGCCAGGTGCGCCGCGGCACCGAATCCGTAAAAACCAAGCCGGTCGCCGGGCTTCACATCAGCGAGCCGCAGGGACCGAAAGCCGATGATGCCGGCACACAGGAGCGGAGCTGCTTGTTGGTCAGTGAAGCTCGGTGGAATGGCATAGACGAACTCTTCGTCGGCCACTACGAATTCGGCGTAGCCACCATCAACGGTATAGCCGGTAAAAGTGGGATGGTCGCAAAGATTTTCGGCGCCAGTTCGGCAGTAATGGCACGTGCCGTCCGTATGATGCAGCCAAGCAACGCCAACGCGGTCGCCGAGATTAAATTTGTGTCCGCCGCTTGAGCCCGAGCCGAACGATTCGATCGTGCCGATTACTTGATGCCCAGGAATCACCGGCGACTTGCGCTGCGGCAATTCCCCTTCGACGATATGCAAGTCAGTCCGACAAACGCCGCAATGCGAGACCCGAACCAAAATCTCGCCAGATCGGGGCGTTGGCGTAGCTACATCGCTCACAACAAGCGGGTTCGTACTAACAGGAGCAGGTTTGTTCAGCAGTGCCGCTTTCATGATCGTTAGATGCTCCGACAAATTCGTCTTGCTCAAGCTTTATTTAGAAACGGATCGCTTTGTTGCCTTGCGTCTTGCGCCCTTCAAACCCGCTTCAGAGGTCAGCTCAGTTTCGAAAGCGCCAACTTCGCCGCGTGGTAACCGCACATCCCATGAACCCCGCCGCCAGGTGGAGTCGAGGACGAACATAAATAGATATTCCGCGATGACGTCCCATAGTGGCGCATCGTCGGCCGGAAAAACAATTGGCCCGCGTCCATCGCCCCACCGTTGATGTCACCCCCGACGAGGTTCGCATCCATTGCTTCGAGCGCCACGGGCGAAAAAACCCGTCGCGCCAAGACACAATCGCGAAACCCGGGAGCGAAGCGCTCGATCTGACTTTCTATCTTCGCAAGCATGTCGACTGTGGATCGATTCGGAATATGGCAGTACGCCCAGGCGGTGTGCTTCCCTTCCGGCGCCCGAGTCGAATCAAAAAGGCTTGGCTGCGCGAGCAACACGAACGGCCAGTCGGCCGGCTTTCCGCCGCGAGCAGCAGCCTCGGACGCCGTGATTTCTTCAGCAGTGCCACCAACGTGAACCGTAGCGGCGCGAGCACAGTCTTTCGCTTTCCACGGAATCGCGCTCGATAGCGCATAGTCAACCTTAAAGACTGCCATGCCGTATCGGAATCGTTCGAGCTTAGCCCGAAAACCATCGGCCAGGTTCGTACCGGAAAGCGCCAGAAGCTGGCGCGGCGTAACGTCACACATCGTTACGGCCGCGAGATCGCTGAGCTTTTCGACCCTCGAAGACGTGTGGAGCCTCCCACCTAACGATTCGAGATGCGCGATCAGCGCGTCGGTGATGAACTGCGCCCCACCGCGTGGAATCGGCCATCCAACGGCGTGAGCTGCCGCGCCAAGCAACGTGCCGAATGCGGCGCTCAAGGGTTCCTCAAGGCTAAGAAAGGAGTGTGCCGCGAGCCCGGCGAAGAGCGCTTTCGCGCGTTGGTCGCGAAAACAAAAATTGGCCAGGGTATTCGCCGGTGGAAACGCAGCCAGCCCGAAGCGCGCCAACAGGAATGGATGCCTTGTAAAGACGTGAATCGGCGCGAGCACTTCCGCAGCGAGCGTTTCCCAATTCCGCGCGAACGGTCCAATCAGCCGCTCCCACGACTTGGCATCATGGCCGATCGTCTCCTTCATGTTCGCGAAATCGCGGTTGAGAAGAACCGCGGTGCCGTCATCGAGCGGATGCGCCAGCGCCGCGGGCGAATGAATCCACTCAAGGCCGTGACTCGCGAGAGGCAGGGCCGAGAAAAACGGCGAACCCACAGCCAGCGGATGAACGGCAGAACCAAAGTCGTGCCGGAATCCAGGCAGCGTGAGTTCCAACGTCCGCGCCGCGCCGCCGGGCTGGGCCTCCGCCTCGAAAACTTCGACGTGTAATCCCGCCTGCGCGAGCACGATCGCACTAGCCAGTCCGTTGGGTCCTGCACCAATGACCGTGGCTTTGCGTCTCGAATTCTGGACGGCGTCAGTCACGGCGTTCGCTCGGGCACATCGCTGAATAAGTCATTCACGCGGCTCAGTTGCCGATGGCCACTCAAGCACAGTCAATTTTCCGTTGGCCTGCCTCTCTAACGTCGGCGCGTACGAACCGAGAAGCTGCCGCGTCCACCAAATTCCTTGCGTGCGTTTCGCCTCCCACGTGCTGAACCAGTATTGCCAAATCACGGCACGCACGATCCGAGGCGGCTCCTGCGGAAACGGATTTGATTTGAATAGCGCGGCTACGTCTGGACTTCCAGCAAGTAGCCGCTCTTCGGTCCGCACGACAACGGGATCGGATCGCCAATCGCTCAGCGACGCAAACCACAGATTCCAGTCAAATCGCGGCTGGTACGGAGCGTAGATTCGTGGCGGTTCATGCACATCTTGCGGCTTGTTTCGAAATTGATAGGTAGTCCAATTCTGCCCGTCCATTGAGCCCTGAAACTCGATTTCATAGCGTCCTCGCGTCATACGCGCGAAGAGCCCGTAACGATCGGCAATTCGAAATGGCTCGAGCGCGACGACCGGCCCGCTCGGAAGCGGCGCCGAACGCCAAAGCATCCAGACCAGCAATGTCGTGCTGGCATAGAAAAGCCACGCGAACATCACGCAGGTTAGCGTGAGTTGAAGATTGGCAAGTTGGTGGCGAAGAGAGTCAGGTTGTTTCGCACCTTCGGCAGCCGCCTCAGTCAGTCCGCTCGCCGGTTCAATTGACGCTTCCGTATGTACGCCCGCCGCAGGCGTCCAATCTCGTGCCCAGCTGGCGGGAACAAACTGCTGAATGAAACGATCGTCGAGTAAAAAAATTCCAAGCGCGAGCACCAGATAATTCAGGAACGTGTAGTTCGCCGAGAGAATCACCCCGATCTGCCAAGGCGTCACGATGAAAAAACAAATGATCCGCCAACGCCGCGGCAGAAACAGCATGAAAACAAGCACGAGTTCGAGTGCCAGCGTCAGAAACGCCGTCGCCGCATGAAACCAGTGCGGCAAATGTTGCATGTACCAGCCGATCCATGTCGGCAGCGGCCCATTCTGGTAATACTCGTCCATCGCCGTAAAGTGCCGCCACTCCGGATCGCCGCTGGCGATTTTCGCGATACCAGACTCGAAGTAGATGCGAAACCACTCCCACAGCAGCAGAAAAATCCCCACGCGAATCGGCGGCTGCGTCAAACCAAGCCCAGGACGAAATCCCATCGGCGCGAGAAACAGAACGATGAAACCGGCTTCAAGTAGCATCCCGTCCGACTGATAGCCCGAGAACTCGCCCGAAGCCGCAATGAACGAAAGGAAGCCAATGAAGCAAAGAAATAGCGACACGCGCGGCAAGATATTCAGAACCACAAGAAGCGAAGCAGCAAGCCCAACCCAGCACACCACCATCAGCATGTGCGAGCTGGTCGAGAACCAGAACACCGTCGGCGCATACCAAAACCGCGCGGCTGCCGCCGATTTCGCGACCGCCTCTAAATATTCCGAAGCCGGTAGAACCCCATCCGGGCCAATGAGGCCGCGGATTTGAAACAGCAGCGAGAAAAACGCCGAAAAATAAATCAGACCGATCGCACGCAGGAAAAGCCAGCGCGGAAGAAACTGATTCATCGCGCCCTGTCGCGGGTCAAAGAGCCATCGAATCACGCGCGCTGGGCCGCTGTCGTTCATTTCGTGATGGCTCCGTTTTGTACTTTCATTAAATTATCGCCGCAGGCTGAACTCTCCGGCCTCTTCCTGCATCATTCCTGCTATCACGTGAATCTATGAGAGCATACCGAGCTTGGGAGAACATTGGATGCCCTACCTGCCCATCGAAGACTACGGGATTATCGGCAATCTGAGGACAGTGGCGCTCGTCGGCATAAACGGTTCCATCGATTGGTATTGCTCGCCGAATTTCGATTCGCCCAGCGTGTTTGGCGCCTTGCTCGACGATAACAAAGGCGGTCGCTTCCAAATTGCACCGATCGCAGATACCGTCCGACATAAACAATTCTACTGGCCCTCCACGAACATCCTTGTCACGCGTTTCTCACATGAAGATGGTATCGCCGAACTTGTGGACTTTATGCCTGTTGGCTTCGCTGACGATTCGCCTTCGTATCATCAGCTTCATCGCACGGTGCGATGCGTACGAGGCACCGTCAGGCTCCAGGTTTTATGCAGGCCCGCTCTCGATTATGGACGCGCGTCACATGAAGTTCAGATTCGCGATGGGGTCGCAACTTTTAATGCCGGTAGTGGCAAAGACCGTTTCAGTCTTGCCGCGAATGTGCCGTTGAAATTTCAGGACGGTGGTGGTGTCTCCGCAGACTTCGTTCTTGAAGAAGGCCAGACGAAAACTTTTATTTTCCAGAATGATGACGACGTCGGCACTCCCACAGTGTTTGGCGGATCGGAAATCGAAGCAAAAGAGACGTTTGAGCGCACGGTCAAATTCTGGCAAGACTGGCTGTCGAGCTGCACCTATCGTGGTCGCTGGCGTGAACGCATCGAACGCTCCGCACTTGCATTGAAATTGCTCACGTACGAGCCGACTGGGGCGATTGTTGCGGCGCCAACGACGAGCCTTCCCGAAGTCATCGGCGGTTCCCGCAACTGGGACTATCGCTACGCGTGGGTCCGCGATGCGGCCTTCACCGTCTACGCGTTTGTGCGGCTCGGCTTCACCACCGAAGCTGCAGGCTTCGTGAATTGGCTTCAGAACTATGTCGCGAAGCATCCACACACGGGCGAGCAGCTACCCACCGTCTTCACGATTTTTGGCGAGCAGGTTCCCGACGAAATCACTCTCGATCACTGGGAAGGCTACATGGGTTCGGGCCCGGTGCGCATCGGCAACGCCGCGAATCGTCAATACCAAGCCGACATCTACGGCGAACTGATGGATTCGCTCTATCTCTACAACAAACATGTCGGTCCGATTAACTACGATTTCTGGGTCCGCATCCGCCACCGTCTCGACTGGATTTGCGACAATTGGCAACTCCCCGACGAAGGCATCTGGGAAATGCGCAGCGGCCAGCAGAATTTCGTTTATTCGAAACTGATGAACTGGGTCGCACTCGATCGCGGCGTGCGCCTGGCCGACAAGCGCTCGTTCCCCGCCAACCGCGCCCGCTGGCTCCAGTGTCGCGACGACATCTACGTCGACGTGATGCACAACGGCTGGTCGCGCCAACACCAGGCGTTCGTGCAGCACTACGGCAGCGAGGCGCTCGACGCGTCGAACCTCATCATGCCGCTCGTCTTCTTCATGGCGCCCAACGACCCGCGGATGCTCAGCACGCTCGACGCGGTCTGCAAGGACCCGCGCGACGGCGGCCTGCTCTCGAACAGCCTCGTCTACCGCT
>JAFAZL010000222.1 GCA_019239815.1 Acidobacteriota bacterium | reverse complement strand
GGGATGTGTGCCGACGGCGCAGTCAGCCCATTCTGATCGAGCACTGCTCGCACTTCCTTCGGCGTCTTGTTGTCGTAACCCGCGAACTCGACTTCCTTGTAGCCCACCTTCGCAACGCCCGCGAGGGTGCCGTCGAAGTCCGTCTTCATCAGTTTGCGCACGGTATAAAGCTGCAGCCCGATCGGCTGGATGTGATGCGGCATTCCAGCCCACAGCGCGCGAGGCGCGGCGGCGATAGCTGCGGTTGCAAGAGACGTCTCGATAAAAGTGCGTCGCTTCATGGCGTTGACACTCTCCTTTGGCTGAGCGACTGCGAGTATACAAAAAAATCGGGCGGCGCTTTCCGAAAAAAGCGCCGCCCGGTTGGATCTCAGGTCGTTATAGACGACCTTGAATCGTGACTTAGAAGTAGAACCGCAGACCGAACTGCATGCGGCGGGGTGCGTGCGTCCCCGTCAGGTGCAGGAAGTTCGAGCTGTTAAGGTTGGCTCCAGGCGTAGCGGTGTCCATCGGAATGGCGTTCGTACCCTCGCTCTGGTTGTCAATCGCATCAAACTGCGTGTGGTTGAACAGGTTGAACGCTTCCCATTTGAATTCAAAACCTGCTCGTTCGTTGATGGCGAATCGCTTGAACGTACCGAAGTCGAAATTCAAGCGACCCGGATAGTTCAAGGTATTTCGCCCGACGTTGCCGAATGTGAGGCCTGTTGGCAGCGCGAACGCCGCGGGATTGTAGATTACTGGCCCGAAAACGTTCGGGAAGTTCGTTTGAGGGATGCTGGCGCGAGGGTCGCCGACCAAATCTGGACGTGAACCTGTGCCTACCCCATTGCCTACACCGGCGTTGTCACCAAAAGTGGTGCCATTCGTGACCGTGAATGGCAGGCCAGTCTGCGCCGTGGTGATGCCTGAGACTTGCCATCCACCAAGGAGCGTATGCGAAAACCCTGCCTTCTTGAAAATCGGCAGGCTGTAGACATAGCTGACGGCCAAGCTGTGGCGCTGATCGAAGGTAGAACTCGCTCGGTTGGCAGCTATGTTGTACGAGTTCACGAACGCAGTATCGCCTCGATCGGATGAATCGTCGATCGAATGGCTGTAGGAATAGGACACGCTGAGGGTCAGGTCGCCGACAGAGCGATGCGCTGCGACCTGAAGGGCGTGATAGACGGAGTTGGCTTGATCTTGAAGCTTCGTGAGGTTGCTGAAGCCGGGAAAAGCCGTACGCAGGGGATCCGCATTGTTCCCGCATGCTACCCACAGGTTTGACAATGCCGCCGCTGGAACGGGTGTGCCATTTCCCAAGGTAGCGGATGTCGGGAGGCCGTTTGCGTTCGTCGTGAAGTTCGCGCAGTCGGCTGACACGATGGGTGTTCCCGCAGCGTATGGATTGCTGGCTGAGGGCACAGGAATCAGCTGGTTGGCATCGGTAAGCAACGTGAGATGCGTACCCTTGCTGCCCACATAGGCCACTGACATCACGATGTGAGACGGAAGCTCCTTCTGAACGTTCAGGTTCCATTGCTGAACATAGGGCCAAATCGCCTTGTTCGGAATGGAATTGACCGACAGCGGGAAGAGCAAGCCGCCACCGCCGATATTCCCGTATCCCACGACATTAGCCTGCGTGGAGGTCAGAGCGAGCGGTGGTGAATTTTCCAACGACTCGGTGTTGCCTTCGTTGCCGTTGGTGTGTTCGAAGAAGACGCCGTAACCGCCGCGGATCGCCAGCTTGCCGTCGCCCTTGGGATCCCAAGCGAAGCCCAGCCGTGGCGCGGGGTTAAACAGATGCCCCTTTAAGCAGCCGGCATACTGTGAGCCGCCAACGCTAGCGGCGGGGAAACCCGCTACCGCGGATGTGCCGCCCTTTCCGCCGCACTGAATAATGCCGTTGAACGGATTGCCGCTGCCTGGCACCAGAGCGCCGCCACTACCGGTAATCGTCCCGGAATTATCGATCGCGGGAGAAGCGCCGGCAACGAACGCTGTTGGCTCGAAGTTGAAGGCGTTCTTGTATCGCTCGCGATAGGTTCCGAACAGGCTCACGCGCAAGCCGAGGTTCAAGGTTAGTTTTTTGGTGACCCGCCAATCATCCTGCAGATACGGCTCTACGATCTTATAGCGGTTGTAATACTTAATCGTCGCGTTGGACTGTTTGTAGCTCGCGACATTGCCCATCAGCAAGTCGGCGAAGGCATTTCCGGTGCTGATCGGAGAGGAAGTGCTGAAGGTCAAGATGCCCTGAGTGTCTACGCTGTTGTCTTCGTTTTTCTGCGCGGCTGCGAAATAAGCGCCGAACTGAAGGGTATGGGTTCGAATGATCTTGGTTACGTTGTCACGATACGTGTAAGTGGGGTTCGCGTTGTTCCATGGGAAATAGCCGGTGTCCTGGCCAAAGCTGCCGCCATACGCAATGTTCGATCCCAGCTGGATTCCGGGGAGCTTGCCGCCAAAGCCATTATTGAACAGCGATCCCATGGGAAACGCTGCGGGCAGCGCCGGCGCGTTCAATATGTTCAGGAAAATATGGTCGGCGGTATAGCTGGCCACGAATTCGTTCAACAGAGTAGGCGTAACGTTCGCGGTCAGGCGCGCCACAAAAGCAGTGCCAGGGCCGACGAAGTTCGTATTGATGTTGTTGAAAGCGGAATTTCCCACCCCCCACAGCGGATTGGGATTGATGGTTGACCAAGAATCGTGAATGTAGCGGAAGGTCAACCGGTAGTTGTCGGTGAGATTGTGGTCCACGCGGACCAATTCCTCGCGCCACGTCGTCGGCAGCGAAACCGTTTGAGCGAACGACGGGAAACCAGCGGTGGTGGAATTGGGCATCGGGATAAGTGCTTCGAGCGCCTGGCCGACCGCGCTAATGGGCACGGCGGCAGGATTCGGAACGTTGGGGCAATCCTTTCCCGGGCAGAGGTCCGAAAAGTTTCCGCCTCGTTCCGCCACCGACGGAACGTTCTGGCTGACGGCGTTCGGATTCTTTTCTCGCCTCCACTCTTGCGACCAGAAGAAGAACGTCCGTTGCTTTGCGGGATGGTAAATCTTCGGGATGAAAACCGGTCCGCCGACCGTGTAACCAAAATCGTGCTTCTTGTACGGCGGGTTCGGGTGGCCAGGCTCGTTACCCGCTACCCAAGGTCTCGCGTTGAACATGTCGTTACGAAGATATTCGAACGCGCTCCCGTGGAACGTGCTTCCGCCAGACTTGGTTTCGACTTCGATCGTGCCCGATCCGTTGCGTCCATACTGCGCGCCGTACGTCGAGGTCAAAACCTTGAATTCGGCAATCGCTTCGATGTTCGGATAAACGTTCAGCGTGGTGTTGCTGCCGTTATCCATGTTGTCGCCGCCGTCCAGCTCCCAGTTGTTGTACTCGGTGCGGCCGCCGTTCATGCTGAAGGAAACGTTGCCGTTGACTCCGACGGTGCCTTCATCTTGGTTCGTCTGGCTCATAACGCCGGGCGTCAGGGTGACTAGCTGTGTAAAATTGCGGCCGTTAAGCTCGAGCTGGTTGACCTGCTTGCCGCTGATCGTGGTGCCGATTTCCGAAGATGCCGTCTGGACTTGAGCGACACTCTCACCCGTGACTACCACTTCCTCGGTCACCGCACCGACGGTAAGGCCCACGTCGATAC
>JAFAZL010000216.1 GCA_019239815.1 Acidobacteriota bacterium | reverse complement strand
GTCGACGTGCTGGTGAACAACGCCGGAATCGGAATCGCTGGAACAGTCGAGATGGTTCCGATGGCAAAAATCCGCGCGATGTTTGAGACGAATTTCTTTGGCGCAGTGCGGATGATGCAAGCCGTATTGCCGTCGATGCGTGCACAGGGCGGCGGCACGATCGTGAACGTCACATCGATCATGGGGCACATGACGATGGGTGGCCACGGCTACTATGCGGCGACAAAGTACGCATTAGCAGCGGTAAGCGAAACGCTTGCGATGGAAGTTCGCAGGTTCGGCATCCGTGTCGCAATCATTGAGCCGGGCGTCATCCTGACGCCGATCTGGAACAAAGCGGAGCTCGCAATGCCGGAAGATCATCCTTACCAGCAGGTGCTGGGAAGGCTCATGCAAGGGTTCAACGCCCAGTTGGAAGGACCAACGATGCCGGATGTTGTGGCGCGAGCAACCTACGACGCGGTAGAGAGTAGCGCGGTCAAATTGCGGTACCCCGTGGGCGCCGATGCCGAGGTGTACGCGGCGACGCGCGATCGAATGACCGCGGGACAGTGGTTGGAACTCTTGGCTATCGAGGATGATGCGGAGTTCTTCGTGCGCGCTGAAAACGCATTCGGCGTCGACCTGTTCCACCCTCCATCGTTGAATCAGCGGCGAGCCAAGTCCACGAGCGCTCGATAGCGGTCGAGCGCAATTAACCGCCGGCGCTGGTGGAGCTCCTTCGGTGTTTGTTTTTCCCGAGTTCGACGTTAGACTTTTTTCCTAGCCATGACTGTCACTGACATCGCGCGCCGCATGCTGTCGGCAAAAGCCGAAAAATTCACCGAGTCCGTCATTCGCGAGATGACACGCCTCGCGCTCAAACACAATGCCGTCAATCTCTCTCAGGGATTCCCCGATTTCGCCGCGCCCGCCGAAATTAAGAAGGCTGCGCGCCAGGCAATCTCCGACGACATCAATCAGTACGCCATCACCTGGGGCGCAAAAGCGCTGCGCGATGCGATCGTCGAAAAGTTCGAGCGCACGCAGGGAATCCGCATCGACCCCGAGCGCGAAATCACGATTTGCTGCGGCTCCACCGAAGCCATGATGTCTGCCATGATGGCCATCATCAATCCCGGCGATGAGATCGTCGTCTTCGAGCCGTACTACGAAAACTACGGCCCCGACGCGATTTTGAGCGGTGCGACACCGCGCTTCGTGAAAATGAAGCCGCCCGCGAACGAGAACGATGTCTGGAGCTACGACCAAGACGAACTCGCGGCCGCGTTCGGACCAAAAACGAAAGCGATCATCCTCAATACGCCGAACAATCCGACCGGAAAGGTTTTCACGCGCCGCGAACTGGAATTCATTCGCGATCTCTGCGTGCGCTGGAACGCCTACTGCGTGACCGATGAAATCTACGAGCACATCCTCTACGACGGCACCGAACACATCACCATAGCCCGCATCGACGGCATGCGTGAACGCACCATTGTCATCAATGGCATGTCGAAGACGTACAGCGTCACAGGATGGCGCGTCGGCTGGGCCATCGCTCCCGCCGAAACGACCGCGGCGATCCGCAAAGTTCACGACTTTCTTACGGTAGGAGCCGCCGCGCCGCTGCAACAAGCGGGCGCGATCGCGCTGAAACAGCCGCAGTCGTACTACGACAAACTCGCGACGACCTACGCCGAAAAGCGTGCGCGCCTGCTGAAAATTCTTACGGCTTCCGGCTTCAAGATCTACAAACCGCGCGGCGCCTACTACATCATGACCGACATCTCCGCGTTTCCCGACCCCGACCCGAAGCGTTTTCCTGCCGCAACGCGCGACGTCCGCTTCGCAAAATATCTCGTTGAAGAAATCGGTGTCGCTACCGTGCCCGGCTCAAGCTTCTACAACGACCCGAACGACGGCGCTACTCAGGTCCGCTTCACCTTCTGCAAAAAAGAAGAAACGCTCGCCGCCGCCGAGGTTCGGCTGGCCAAATTGCGAGCGCGCTGACACCTTCAGTTTTGCTTCGCCGGTAACCACACGTGAAGAAGAAGCTGGCCGATCTCCTCAAAGGCAGCGACCGTCGGTCGATCGGGCGCGCCAACCAAGTCGCCGCAACCATCGAGAATAATCCTCGACTGTTTTCCGAATTGATTTCCAATCTCTGGTCGGATGATCCAGTTACCCGCATGCGCGCCGCCGACGGTGCGGAAAAAGTTAGCCGAGACAAGCCTCAGTTGTTGAGGTCTCACAAAAGGGAATTGCTAGGCCTGCTCGCAGAAACTCAACAACAAGAGCTCCGCTGGCATCTGGCCGCAATGATCCCCAGACTTGAACTCACACCCGCCGAGCGTGCTAAGGCAGCGGATGCACTCGAAGGGTTCCTCGATGATCGCAGCTCCATCGTAAGAACATTTGCCTTACAGGGACTGGCGGATCTTGCGACGCAGGATCCCCGCATGCGAGAAGGCGTTATCGAAAAGCTGCGCGAGGCGACGCGAAACGGCACTCCGGCAATGAAAGCGCGCAGCCGAAAGCTTCTGTCAAAACTCGAACACAAGCGAGACTGATTCAGATCGACTTACTGGCTCTTCGCAACAATCATCGTAATATCGTCGCGCTGCTCCGACGGGCTGAACTTTCCCACTTCGCGTACAACCGCTTCGATCGCCTCGCACGCGCCCAAATCACGATTCTTGCGTAGCGCCACCAGCAGCCGCTCCTCCCCGAATTCCTCGTCGTTTGCGTCGAACGACTCCGTAATTCCATCCGTATACAGCGCGAAAATGTCTCCGCGCTCAATCGTCCGCTCGCCCATCTCGCAGTCCCACTTCTCGAACAGTCCCAGCACAGTTCCAGTCGCGTCGAGCCTCTCAACCTCATCGTTTCCCCGCAGCAACAATGCGCACAAGTGCCCGCAATTCACATAGCGCAATCGCCGCGTTGATTCGTCGTATTCCGCAAAAAACAACGTCGCAAACCCGCCTTCCAGCGTGCTCTCGCAAAACAATCGGTTCACCGCGCGCAGCACATCCTGCGGCCGGTCGAGCGCAATCGCGCACTGGCTTCGCAAAATCGCTTGCAGATTCGCCATCAGCAGCGCCGCCGCAATGCCTTTGCCGACCACGTCGCCGATAACCATGCCAAGCCGCTGCGGCCCAAGATTCAGAAAATCGTAGTAGTCTCCGCCAACTTGCCGCGCCTGCCGGCAAACTCCCGCATAGTCGAGGCTCTCGATGGCCGGCCGCTTCTGCGGAAACAGCCGCGCCTGCACTTCCTTCGCGATTTGCAATTCGCGAGCGACGCGCTTCTCGTTCTCGAGCTTCTCCGCTGTCGCGATGCGCTGCGCTTCAAGCGCATGGCTGATCTCGTCAAAACTGACAAGCGAAAACGAATTGCCGTCGATGTCGCGGAATCGAGTGTAGACGCCGCCCCAGATATTCTCGTATCCGCCTAGCATCGGCGCATCGGTCGCGCCGTCCGGGGATTTCGCAGCCGCTCGTTCTTCGCGTTTGTAGGTTATCCGTCGCAGCCGCGGAGTATGCGAAAAGACCACACCGCGCCTCGACCACTCGGAGTATTTAGAAGTCACATCCTCGGTGATGAACACGACATTCGTGCTTCGACCGATCAGCTTATAGAGAGGGGAAGTTGCGCTTGGTGTGACCAGGGACAGCAGCGTCGTCCCATCCGGCGGAGCGACCGCCACCCAGCGTTCGCCGCCCTGCAACCGTGTATCGAACGCCAGGTGAAACCCAAGCTGCTCGAGATAAAACTTCAGGCTGCGATCTTGGTTGCGCACATACACGTTGACGCAATGCATTCGCAGATGCGGATCGCGCTTTGGCATGCCATTGCCAGGTCCGGCGCTCATGCGCGGAATTATAAATCCGAACGGCTGTTTGGCCGCGCTCGATTCCGCGCCTTCGAATTGCCGTTAGGACTGCCGCGAGCACCGCCGCGAGTGCTACCATACGCCCATAAAAATGATCCTCTACAAAAAGCGAATTCGCACTTTCATCACGTCTGCAGCGGCCACTCTTCTCTGGTCTTTTTTATTCGCGCTCAGCGCGAGCCCACAGGAAGCGCCGGATCCAAAAGCCCCGCCCTCCGAGCGCCACGAATTCGTCATCAGCAACTTCAAGACAGAATCGGGTGTCACGCTACCGCAGGCCCGCATCGTTTACGGCACCTACGGCCACCTCAACGCGGCCGAAGACAACGTAGTACTCATGCCGTCGCACTACATGGCCGACTATCATGGCTACGAATGGCTCATCGGCAAAGATTTGGCGCTCGATCCCGAAAAACTATTTCTTGTCACGACCGAAATGTTTGGGAGCGGCCATTCCTCGTCGCCCAGCAACACGCCCGAGCCGTTTCATGGGCCGCGTTTTCCCGTCACGACGATTCGCGACAACGTCGAAGCCGTCCACCATTTGC
>JAFAZL010000150.1 GCA_019239815.1 Acidobacteriota bacterium | reverse complement strand
GAGCAGGTACCGCACCTCGCTTCCAATTGAAATAATTGACGTTACGCGCGTCCTCACGCCCAAGTGAGTGTCGTCCTTCAAATGAAGCGGCCTGCGTATTGGCAAATAGCGGCGGTTGCCGTTCTGCTGGTGACTTACACCATCGTCTCCCTGGTGTCGAAACCGGGGTTTGCCCTTTCCGCTTTTTCCGACATTACGAATTTCAGCCTATGGATCGTCGCGGTGAGCGCGATGCTGTGGGCGGCGTTCAGCAACCGGGGCCGCACACGCTGGTTCTGGCTACTGCTCGCGACCGGCGCCGCGATGGTCGGCGCGAATCTTGGGGCCTGGTTTTTCGAAGAAGTGATACTGAGAAAATCGCCGCCAGAACCGTTCTGGGCGGACATCCCACTCTTCCTACAGCCCGTTCCGATGATGGCGGCAGCGGCGATGCGACCCGGCTCGCGGCAGGAGGTGCAGAAGTTCTATCTGAGCACGCTGAACTTTGCGATCCTCGTGCTCTGGTGGGTCTACATTTACGCGTTTCTGATTTTCCCGAACGAGTACATCGTCTTCAACAAGGTCTTCTTTAACAACTATTACTACATTCTTTTTGTGTTGGAATCGGCCGTGTTGCTGGCAATTCTCGGCGGCATGGCCCTGGTGGCCGAAGGTGCGTGGAGGAAGATCTACTGGAGTCTGTTCTTCGCCGGTTCGATGTACCTGCTGGCATTTCAGTGGCTGAATGCGGCGCTAGAGCGTGACGAGTACTACAGTGGCAGCATCTATGACGTTCCCAATACGGCGTCGATCTGTTTCTTCATCCTGATCGCTATCAGCGCGCGCCACGTGCCTGCCGAAGCTCTCTCGAGCAGCGGGCGTGAACGGCGCCGGACCGATGTGCCCGGAATCCTAGCCGCGCTGGCAGTGTTGTCACTGCCTGTGATCGGTTTGTGCGAGCTGTACCTTGGTCCGGACGTCAACCAACTGCTGCCGTACCGCGTGTCGGTTACGATGATTGCCGTCCTAGTGGTTGGTATTTGCGTGTATTTGCGCCAGCGGCTGATGACCAACGAAATGACACGTCTTCTGTTCGAGTCCGAACAGAACTTCGAACGGCTTCAGACGGTTCAGAGTCAGCTTGTGCAGAAGGAGCGACTTGCGGGAGTCGGCCAACTCGTTTCCGGCGTGGCGCACGAGCTGAATAATCCCCTCACAGCGGTGATGGGCTACTCCGACCTGCTTCGTGATCAAGCTACCGACGGGCCTGAGCGACAGAAACTGGAGCGGCTGGGAACGGAAGCGCGCCGCATGAAGCGGATTATCGATAACTTAATGAGCTTTGCGCGTCCGCCACAAGAGGGCCGACGCCAGATGGACATCTCGGTCATCGTTCGCGAGTCGCAAATGCTCTGCGAATATCAGTTACGGCATGGCGGCATCACGGTGGAACTCAATTTTCCGTCCGACTTGCCCCGCGTTTCGGCCAATGAGGGCCAGCTCAAGCAGGTTTTCGTGAACCTGTTCGCCAATGCAGCGCAGGCCCTGGAACAAGCCTCCGAGAAAAAGATCCGCGTCGAAGGGCGGCTCGAAGCGGGCAAAGTGGCAATCCACTTTTGCGACTCGGGCCCGGGCTTCGTGGATTTGTCGCGAGTGTTCGACCCATTCTATACCACGCGGCCAGTGGGCCAAGGCACGGGACTCGGCCTAAGCATCTGCTACGGGTTCATCCGTGAGCACGGCGGCAGCATCTCGGTGAAAAACCTCGAACCGAAGGGCGCTTCTGTGACAATCGAGTTTCCGGTTCTGGTCGAGCACCCAGCCAAGTCCAACACACCGGTTCCTACGAGCGCCCTGCTACGGTAAGTGAGGATGCGGAGTCCCGTATGCTTCCACTTCAGAGTGCGCGGGCGAGATCGGCTATTGGGCCTCCTGGCGGTTGACGATGGAGACGCGGAAGGGCGGGCGGTCTTTCTCGCCGGGGTCTTGTTCGAATGTTTGCGAGGTTTTGGACGGATCGTAGTCGCGCCAGAGCCAAGTCATTTCGGCGGGGAATTCGGCGGCGCCGTGCGCGGGGTTGTGAGTGCCGCGGCCGAAACTCAAATGAAAATCGTAACCTGCGGCTTTGAGGGCGTTGGCCATGCGTAGATTGGCGAGCGGCCAGTTGCCGTAGCGGAGATCGAGATCCTCGGAGCCGTCCTGAAGCCAGACGCGGATGTTGCGCTTGGGCTCGCGCAGAATCTTGTCGGGGTAGTCCTGGCCGCCGTCGGGATTTGAGGGATCCTCCTTCCACTGAATCGCGGAGAAGCTGCCGATCCATGAGATGACGCGGCCGAATTGATCGGGCTGCTGCCACGCGGCGTTGAAAGAGCAAATGCCACCGGAGGACAGACCGGTGATCGAGCGGCTGTATGCATCCTTGCGGATATTATACTTGGCTGAAATGTCGGCGAGGATTTCATCGCGCAGGAAACGCGGATAGCGCTCGCTAACGGTGTCGTAGAGTGTGCTGCGCATAGAATCTTTCAGCGTGCGATTCCATTTTTTGCCGTAGGCTTCGACGAAATTGTAGGTGGGAGTGCCGGGCGATCCGCTGATGTCGCCGGGATTGATGAAGACGACGACCATCACGGGAATTTTTTTCTGCGCGATGAGGTTGTCGACGACGTTGAGCGTTTTCATTCGTCCTTCGCGGTCCATGTACCACTCACCATCCTGAACGACGAGCAGTGCAGCGGGAGTTTTGGGATCGTATTGCGCGGGGACGTAGATCCAGTATTCGCTCTTCATGCCGTCATAAATCTTGCTGGTGTGGATGAGTTTTTCGGAGAGGGTTCCAGTGGGAACGCTTGGATGCTGGTAGGAGTCGGGGGTGAAGGTGGGGACGTCGTAGCTGCCGCCGAACTTTTCGTGAGCGACGAGGTAGTGGAAGGTGTGGGAGGTGCCGATGCGTTCGATGCGCGCTGGCGCGTACCAAAGATTGGTGCTGGCGATTTGGTGCATGTCGGGGCCGGCGGCGTCGTCGATGAAGAGAGCGGGTTTCGAGTTGGCCTCGGTGGCGAAGAAGAAGTCGGGGCCCTGGCCGAGGAAGGCTTTGCCTTCTTTGAGGTCTTTGGCATCGAAGGTTGCGACGATCGCGTCGTGGAGCTGGGGGCTGTTGGATTTGGCGAGTTCGATGAGTTGGGGGGCGGTGGATTTTTCGGGTGGCATGGCGTGTGCCGGAGTTGCGAGAAGGATCGTCGCCAGGAAAAGGGTGACGGCCAAAAACTGCGAGATGCAAGTTTGGTTTCGCATGTCGGGAGGCATTCTATTTGGGCTTCCACTCAATCGCCAGCGAAGGTTTCATGGTCCGAAATTCGGAAGGCGCTGTGGTAGGCTCGGCTTGCTTCGACGGAGCTGAGCATGCGAACTGCGTTGATTATCTTAGGAGGACTGGCGGTTTGGGGCGTTTTTTGTGGCGGCGGCGAAGGCGTCGGGGAATCCGGCACGGGCGATCGGAATCGCTACGCTAGCATTTTTGGCCCTGTGGTTTCTGGTGGCGGCAGCGAACATGTATTTTGGAGTCGCGCGAGCCGATTATGCGTTTCGCGAGGAGTTGCCGATATTTCTGGTGATTTTTTTGTTGCCGGCGATTGTGGCGGTGGTGGCGCAGAGATGGTTACGTTGAACACGAAGTAGGGAAGTCATAGACGAGGAGAAGCGAACGGATGGGGACATCCCGGCTTGAGGCGTTCAGCGACGGCGTCATCGCGATCATCATTACCATCATGGTGTTGGAACTAAAGGCTCCAGCCGGGCACAACATCGAAGCCCTCATCCCACTAGCACCCATCTTCTTGAGTTACGCGCTGAG
>JAFAZL010000144.1 GCA_019239815.1 Acidobacteriota bacterium | reverse complement strand
AAGAAGAACAAGGCAATTTTGATCGGTGCAATTGCGGCGGGCTTGGTGCTCGTGGCGGCGGGCGCAACGTGGTATTCGCGCAGCTCTTCGAACCCGGCGTCTCAGGCATCATCGACGACCGCGGAAGCAGCGCCTGCTCCGGCTGCGGTTGCTCCGGAAGCGCCAGCGGCGAGCGCGAATGTTTCTCAGCCCGCGGCGCGATCGGCGGATAAGACGGCGACGCCGAACCGCTCGAACATCAACTCCGCACCTGTGCCTGCGACCCAGGGTCCGGCCGCACAACAACAGAATGCTCCGACCGCGCAGCCTGCGAAGGCTGTCGATAAGAATTTGTCTGCCGAACTTTCGGAGTACAAGAAATTGGCTGAGCCCGCGGCCGCAGCAAAAAAGCCAAGCCTCGGCGAAGTTCACTTATCAGCGCCCAAGGCGACGCGCTCGGCGGGCGAAGTTGTCGGCGAAGCGGAAGCGCTTGCGCTCAATTCGTCGGGCCAGATTGTTCCGGCTGGAGATGCAATGGGCGGCGGGCTTGTTTCCGGAAATGCGAAGCAGCCGGTTGCTCCTACGGTACCCTTGCCGATCGGCGGCGACGTGAAAGCAGCGCGTTTGATCTCGTCAGTCGCGCCGGTTTATCCGGCGCTCGCACGCTCGCAGCACATCGAAGGTCAGGTGTTGGTCGATGCGCTCGTTGACGTGAACGGGCGGGTTTCGTCGATGAAGGTTGTGTCGGGCCCAGTTCTGCTGCATCAGGCGGCAATGGACGCCTTGCATCAGTGGAAGTATCAGGCCGCGACGCTGGATGGGAAGCCAGTGCCGATGCATCTCACGGTCACGGTGCAATTCCGGCTGCAATAAATCTCGATAACTGCGATTAATTTGACGCCGCGGCTGAAGTATCGGCCGCGGCTCTTTTTTTGGCGAGAAGCTCGGCGCTGCGCTGCGCGACTTCGTTAACCAGGAAGCCCATCTTTGGGTGCGACGGCTCCATGTCAACGGCGATGCCGCTCGCGTTCAGTTCTTCGGATGTGACGGGGCCGATCGAGCCGACGAGAATTTTCTGGAATGCGGCGATCGTCTCCTTGTACTTGTCCATTTCGGCGGCAATTCTCAGCAAATGGATGATCTGGATCGACGTTGTGAAGAGCGCAACGTCTACTTTGCCACTCGCGATCGCGGTGACCGCGTCGCGAAGAGGTTGCACATCTTCGGGGAGTGCCCATTCGTAGACGGGTACCTGGGTTACTTTGGCGCCGCGTTGGGCGAGGCCGCCGATCAGTTCGGCATTCGGCGCTCCGTATTCCTGGAGGGCGACGCGCTTCGACTGAAGCGGCAGCGTGGCGCTGTTTTGATCGAGAGCGGCGAGCAATTCGCGCCAAGTGTTTGGTTCGGGGGCGGTGACGACTGGCGTGATGCCGAGTTCCTTAAGTGCTGCGACGGGTTTAGGGCCCCGCGCGACGACGGGGACTTTTTTGAGCGCACTGATGAATTCTTCGCGGGGGCAGACGATTTCGGCGACTCGGGTGAGTGCGCGTGTGCCCACACCGGTGAGAAGGACAACCATATCGAATTCGCCGGCGAGGAGCTTTCGCGCAAAGTCCCGGGCTTCGGTGTTTGTTTCGAGCGGGACTTCGCGCATGGAGGGAGCGACGATGGGCACGCCGCTGTAAGTCTCGATGAGCTTCGCCATTTCGGTCGCGCGGCGGCTTTCGAGCGAGAGGACGCGAAGTCCGGCGAAGTTTTGCGTTGCGGCGCGAGATTCCATTGCGAGGTATTTTTGCATGGATTTGGATGTCGCGGGCAGGTGAAGAAAAAACGCCGGTAAGATCCCCTTCGGGCTCAGGGTAAACCGGCACTACAGGAGTTAAAACCCATGCGCCGAGACCATCACATCGGGTTGAGCGTCGCTGCCGGCGCCGTTGCAAATGCCGATTGCGAATCGTTCGCCGACGCGGCGACGGTGACGGCGGGCGTGGTGATATCGGCGGGCGCGGGAGCTTTTGTGGGATACGTCGCATAAAGCGCGGCGCCGGTGAAAAACGCTCCGGCAACGATGTTGCCGAGTGTGACCGGCAAGAGATTCCATAGCAGAAATTGTGCGAGCGAAATTGGCGCGCCGAGCACCATGCCGGACGGAATCACGAACATGTTGACGATCGAGTGCTCGAAGCCGAGGGCGAAGAAGGTCATGATCGGCAGCCACATCGCGGCGATTTTGCCGAGTGTCGAACGCGACGCGAGAGCCATGAGCGCGCCGATCGTCACCATCCAGTTGCAGAGGATCGCCTTGACGAAGGCGGTGCCCCAGCCGCTGCCGCCGAGGGCGGCGTAAGCGACGGTTTTCTTCAGCGCGGCTTGTTTAAGCAGGTCGGCGACGGGGCCGCCGTTGCCGGTGTGCCAATTCGTGATCGCGAGGTAGAAGAGCGCGACGTATAGCAGGCTGCCGAGCAGATTGCCCACGTAGACCCACATCCAATTGCGCAGCAGACGCGCGAGTTTCACATTTCCTGCGAGCACCCCTGCAGGCAACAACGCGAAATTTCCGGTGGCGAGTTCGAGGCCGAGCAGAACGAGGATCACGAAGCCGACAGGGAATAGAATCGCGCCGACGATTGGCGGCAAACCCTGCGAATAGACAGTGAAAACGAGCGACGTCGCGAAACCCAAAAACACGCCGGCGAGCGCTCCGCGGATCAGCATGTCTTTGATGGAGAGATCGGATTTTTTCGCGGCGAGATCGACGGCTTCGCGAACGAGATCTTTCGGGTTGACGCAGTCGGTCATGCGTGCTCCTTCGTGGTTTCAAATCGCAGCGCCACGATCGCAAATCTGATCAGTGGGCTCAGTCCCCAGCGTCGGCTGAGCTCGCGGCGCTGTCGGGAATCAACGTGCGAATAGGGACCCAACTTGCGACGGCGGGAAGATCATTGCTCGGCATCCAGTGATCGACCGGTTCGCTCGGGAAACGGTGCGTCTGAATCAGGCCGGCGACGATATCGGGCAATCTCTCGTCGCACGGAACGGTTTCGAAAATTTCGCGGCCTGCAACGGCGTTTGGCCCGGTGCGCCCACCAACGTAGATCGCGACAGCGTCGACAATCTTTCCGTCAATTTTTGTTTTGAATCCGCGCAAACCAATGTCGGCGGCTTGATGATTGCCGCATCCGGCGGGGCAACCCGACCAATGAATGTTGAGCGATGATCCATGCGAACCGAGTCTCTCCTTCAGGGCTTGCGAGAGAGCTACGGCGCGGCTCTTTGTTTCGATCAGAGCCATGTTGCAGTAATCGGTGCCGACACACGCAACCAATCCGCGAAGAAACGGCGATGGGCGTGGAGAAAAATGTTTTAGCAGCGGTTCTTCGAGCAGATCATCGACACGATCGTTGCGGACATTCGGAATGATCGCGTTCTGCCCAATGCTGAAGCGAATTTCGCCGTTGCCATATTCGTTGGCGAGGCGAGCCAGCTCTTCCAGTTGATTGGGGTTTACGCGGCCGGTCGGAACGCAGAGGCCGACAGCGACGAGCCCTGTCTGGCGTTGCGCAACCACTCCAAGATGATCGGAGTGGCCGGAGCCGCGCATATCTTTTCCGCGAAATTCGAGTTCGTGGCCGAGGCGCGCGACGAGTTCGCTGCGCAGGCGGCGGAGCCCCCACTCTTCGATCAGGAATGCAAAGCGACATTTCGAGCGAGCTTCACGCGGGCCGTGGTCGCGATAAATCTTCACGAGTTCGGAGACGACCGCCACGGCTTCAAACGGCTCGACGAAAACGTTCAGCGACGACGCAACCGTAAATCCACCGGAACCCATCTTGCCGCCGACGAGGACGTTGAATCCGAAACGACCGCCTTTCCGCGCGGGAACGAGCGCAAGATCCTGCGATTCGTTGTGCGTGCAATTGTCGAGGCATCCGGTCACCGTAATGTTGAATTTGCGCGGCAGATTCGTGTACTCGGGATTACCTTCGGGGCCGACGAAGATGCGATCAAGTTCTTGCACAACATGCGATGCGTCGAAGAGTTCGTTGGGCGTCAGTCCCGCGAGCGCGCAGCCATTGATGTTGCGAATGTTGTCGATGCCGGTCTGCAACGAGCGCAA
>JAFAZL010000112.1 GCA_019239815.1 Acidobacteriota bacterium | reverse complement strand
CCGGGTGATCGACGAAGAAGGCGGGCAGCTTGGCGTTATGCAACCGTACGAAGCGGTTCGCATGGCACGCGAAAAGGGACTGGATCTGGTGGAGATTTCTCCCACAGCCGATCCTCCCGTTTGCAAAATCACGGATTACGGAAAATTTCTTTATCAACAAAATAAGAAAGCGCACGAGCAGCGCAAGAGCAGCCGCGGCTCGCAGTTGAAAGAAGTCAAGTTCCGGCCGGCAACCGCCGAACACGATTACAACGTGCGCAAGAATCAGATCATCAAGTTTCTGGGTGAAGGTCACAAAGTGCGCGCGATGATTTTTCATCGCGGACGCGAAATGGCGCACCAGGAAGTGGGCCGCGCGAAGATGACGCGGCTTTTGGGAGAAATCACGGAGTACGGACAGATCGAAACGATGCCGCGCATGGAAGGCAACGTGTTGGTCGCGTTGCTCGCGCCGAAGAAAGGCGCTCCGGCGCCCGCAAAGCCAGCGCAGCAACCGGCGCAACAGGCTTCGTAAGGCAAACCGAAATCGATCGAATTTTCGGAATTCGGATTCAAGGCACGGCGTCGCCGTGTGAAGAGAGGATTTAGCAATGCCAAGAAATGCTTCGAAACCAAAGAGAAAATTGAAGACGCACCGCGGCGCCGCGAAGCGCTTTAAGGTGACAGCGACCGGCAAGATCATTCGCTCGCACTCGGGCAAGCGCCACTTGCTCGGCACCAAGGCGCCGGGCCGCATGCGCAAGCTGAAGAAGCTAACGCTGGTGAGCAAGGCCGACACACTGAAGACGAAGCAGATGTTGCCGTACTCGTTTTAAAAGAGTTTTTGGTTTCGCTTTCGAGCCAATCTTGAAACGAAACTGAAATGCAAGACGCAGAGCGCAAGCTCTGCTGCGAGGTTTTACATCTCGTAACGCGAGATGAAAGACCGCACATCGAGCCAGGCAGTGCTACACGGGTGCCTGCCGGCCGATCTGCTGCAGCGATCGATTCGTTTTTCACTTTGTGAAATTGCGAGCGATTTTCGCCGCGGCTCAGCAACACCCCCGGAGACAAACCCGTTGCGTTACGCGTGTTGTGTTTTTGCGCGCACCCGCATCGTGTTGTCTCCCTAAACAGAAAAGGAGAAACCCATGGCTCGCGTAAAACGCGGCACAAAGCGCCGTGCGCGGCGTAAGAAGTACCTCAAGAGGACCAAAGGCTTTTTCCTCACAAAGAGCAAGCTGTACCAATCCGCACAGGAAGCGGCGAATCGAGCGGATCGTTATGCGTTTCGCGATCGCCGCGTCAAGAAGCGGCAGTATCGCCGGCTGTGGATTCAGCGTATCGGCGCGGCTGCGCGTCAGAACGGCATCACGTACGGCCACCTGATTCACGGATTGAAAGCTGCGGGCGTCGATCTCGATCGCAAAGTGCTGGCGGATATAGCGGTGAAGGATCCGGCGGCGTTCGCGAGCCTGGTGGCGACGGCGAAGGCTGCTGTGCCGGCTCCGAAAAAAGCGGAACGACGCGCGGAGTAGTTTCGCGTAACGGAGTCGGATTCACCCACTCGGCGACAGGTTCAGTCGAGTGTTGTGGTTAAGTTGGTTGCTAACTGGGGCGCAGCGTGCTGCGCCCCTACAACTGCGATCATGACTTCTTCGGACAATAAGGCTGCGCAAACGCTCGCGGCGCTCGGTGTCACCGAGGCGTCGAACGTTTCTGTGCTGTTCGCGGAATTTCTGACGCGGTTCGACGGCGAAATTGCGGGCGTTCACGATGACGCTTCGTGGAAGCAATTCCGCGATGCATGGCTTGGACGCAAGTCGGGCGTGCTCACTCTCGTTACCGACAACTGGCTGAAGCCTGCGACGCCGGAGCTGAAGCGCGTTGTCGGCGCCGAGTTGAACAAATTGCGCGGCCACGTCGAAGCGCAGATCGAAGCGAAACGCGCCGCCATCGAAGAGGGCGCGGACGAAGCGGCGCTGGCGCGCGAACGCGTTGATCTTTCACTGCCGGGTGTGACGCGGCCGGTTGGCTCCCACCACTTGATCCGCCAAGTCTTCCAGGAAATCGAAGACATTTTCGTGTCGATCGGATTCTCCGTCGTCGAAGGACCGGAAATCGAAACGCCTTACTACAACTTCGAGGCGCTCAACATTCCGGAATTTCATCCCGTCCGCGACGACATGGACACTTTCTACATTGAGCTGCCCAAGGGCGCGCCCTCGCCGCTACTGCTGCGAACGCACACATCGCCGATGCAGATTCGCACGATGGAAAAGCGGCAGCCGCCTGTGCGCGTCATCGTTCCCGGCAAGGTCTATCGCCGCGACAACCCGGATGCGACGCATTCGTTCGCGTTTCATCAGGTCGAAGGGCTGGCCGTCGACACCGACATTACGTTCTGCGACTTCACGGGCACGATCGAATATTTCGTGAAGCAATTTTTCGGGCCCGGCGTGAAGACGCGCTTCCGGCCGAGCTATTTTCCATTTACTGAGCCTTC
>JAFAZL010000984.1 GCA_019239815.1 Acidobacteriota bacterium | reverse complement strand
TGGGCCTGGCCCCACGGCGCCGTCTTCTCCCGATAATTAAGTCGCGCAGACCTATATGGAGTGCGGCGCCTCGGCGCCGCTTTCACGATCTCAGCTTCGCTACAAGACCAACCGAATCTCGGCAATCGACGCCCGCAGACTAACGGGCCAAAATCGCGTGTGGTATAATCCGCTCGTAGAAAACTCCGCTCGCACTCTCAACTCCCCAAAATCAAAATGCATTCTTCAAATCGCGTCCCGTTCTACGTAGTGAGTGTCGTTCCACGCAAACGTGCCGTAGCTCCTCCTCCTCTTCGAACGAGACCCCCACGTAACCCCAGCAATTTCAATCACTACCGCACTCCCATTTCCTGTAGGTTTCTAACCGAAATAAAATCAATCGTTTGCGCACTCTTGAAAAAACATACGGGGGGTATACCCCTCCTTTTCGAAAGGCATGCAACAAAATCAATCGCAACGCCCAGCCTCTACACGTTTCTCGCTCACTCTGTTACACTTAGTCGTTCGGTACCACAATAATTTCTAAGCAAAGTAGGTTAGCTAAGATGGCGAAGTGTGAGTTGTGCGGTAAGGGCCCCTCGTTCGGTAACGTGATCAGCCACGCGAACAATACGCGTCGGCGTCGCTGGAATCCCAATCTGCGGAGCGTCCGCGCAGTCGTAAAAGGCGCGCGCAAGCATCTCCAGGTTTGCACTGCCTGCATCCGTGCCGGCAAAGTTAAGAAAGCCGCCTGAGCTTCTGGCCTTGGCTCCATTTCTTTTCAAAATGCGCTCGCCGGCATTTCGCCGCGTCGGCATTTTGTTGCCCCTCGCGGGCGCGCTGCTCCTGTCTCCCGCCGGCTGCAAGCACGACGTCGAGCACGGGCCCGACGTGTGGGCCACCGTCAACGGCCAGGAAATCAAACGCGACGACGTCGACAAGTATTACCGCACCCGCGTGAATCCCGAAGGCCAGCCTCCTTCGCAGGAAGAAGCGCTCTCGCTCAAGCTCAACGTTCTCGACGAGCTCATCAACAACGAAATTCTTCTCGAACGCGCGAAGAAACTGAATCTCGAAGCCAGCGACGGTGAAGTCGAAGACAAATTCACCGAGCTCAAGAGCCCGTATACCGAAGAAGAATTTCAGCGCCAGCTCAAAGAACGCAACGTTTCGGTCAGCGATCTCAAAGCCGATCTGCGCCGTCAGCTTTCGATCACAAAACTTCTGAATCGCGAAGTGGTCGCAAAAATCACCATCACCGATCAGGATGTCACCGAGTTTTACAACGCGAATAAGGCGCAGTTCAACGTCGCCGAGCCGCAATATCGCATCGCACAAATCGTCGTCACACCGCGCAAAGAACCGCAAATCCGCAATCGCAAACAAGACGATGCGACCAACGACGCCGAAGCGCAGCGCAAAGTGAAAATGTTGATGGATCGCCTCAACAGCGGCGCCGATTTCGCCCAGCTCGCGATGGACTATTCCGAAGACATGAATTCCGCCGCAACCGGCGGCGATCTCGGCTACGTTCCCGAATCCGCCCTCAATCAGTCGGATCCATCGCTCAAGAAAATGGTCGTCGGCATGAAGCCCGGCCAGGTCAGCCCGCCTCTCGCATTGAAAGACGGCTACCGCATCCTGAAATTAGTCACGCGTGAATCCCCTGGCCAGCGCAACATTTCCGATCCGCAGGTCCAGCAAACCATCCGCGACACCCTGCGCAATCGCAAAGAACAACTCCTGCGCTCCGCCTACTTGGCGATCGCCCGCGACGAAGCCCGCGTGCGCAACTACCTAGCCGAGCAAGTCGTCGAAGCCTCCGGCAAGCTCCCCGACGCCGCCAAAAAGTGACAACCCGCTAAGTTGTCATCCCTAGACTTGTAGCCGCGATCGCTTCCCAGATCGCGGGTTTAGATCCAAAACGCCCGATCCGCATCCGTTCGCCTCGATCGCATGTGCGCACCGCAATCAAATCCGTTGGCATCAATTGCAACTTCGCGCCCCGATTTTGTAGGGGCGGGCTTCAGCCCGCCCTCGCAGCGTCTTGGCAAAATGTCGTACGGGCGCAGCATTGCTGCGCCCCAGTTTGCCCGGGCGCAAGAAATTAAATCGCCACTCTGTTTTTTCTGATCTTTGTCTTTGGTTGGCTTTCGACTTTCAACTGTCAACTGTCAACTTCTTCGAACCGTCTCAGCCACCATCGGCAGCACATACTCCGCCACCGCTGACGCAGCCGTCAGCCCCGGTGACTCCATGCCAACAAGGTGAATCGCCTGCGGCACCTTCGGATCGCGCGTAATCACAAAATCCGCAATCCCATGCCCCGTCGGAGGCACGAGCTTCGGACGCAATCCCGAATACCCAAGCTGTAAATCTTCTTCCCGAATTTCCGGCAGCAACGTCTTCGCAGATTCCGCAAAATCGCGAATCGCCAGCCGCCCGCGCTCGTAATTGTCTTTGCCTTCGACATACGTCGCCGTCGGACCAAGCAAAAACGTATC
>JAFAZL010000877.1 GCA_019239815.1 Acidobacteriota bacterium | reverse complement strand
GTGGACAACTCCTCTGGTTGGCCACTCCAAAACTCCTCCGCAAGTAGTTCGAATCAGCCGAAAAAATCGTCGTGCTATAATCCCCTTCGACGATCGCGGTTTCACCCAAGGCTGGCACGTTGAAGTTCGCCGTCGGGTCGCGACCGCACTGTATTGGCGACTTTGCGTCGCCGGCTACTCCGGGACGGTGTTGTTTACGGCGACTTTGCGTCGCCGTCCCGTCGACCGCTCGCGTCGAACCGCGCAGCCCAAAATGCAGCACCGCAACCTAGCGGCGAGCACCGAACATGTAGCTTCAACCCAGCACCACGGGTCGCTCGCGCCCCAAAACTCAATCCGCCCACCTCAGTCCGCGTTGCAATTCCCAAAATGGGAAGCTCTCGCGTTTCCACAAACCTCTTGTTTTCTTTCGATTGCACACTCCCGTTTTCTGTATATCCGCATCCTCTTGTTTCTACGGAGCTTGCGCACTCTTTGAAAAAACATGGGGGGCATACCCACTTCTTCCCAAAACGGAACCAGGAGAGGGCGAGCGACCGGTTACTGATCGGCTTGGCGGAAATAGAGGCGGACGTGAAATTCCTTCTCAAACAACTCCGCGCTGCGGTTGGCGTCGACCAAATCCTCGGCGGCGTCGCCATGCGCGGTGACGCGCAACCCCACCGCCCCTCGCTGAAACGAAGCACGCAAATTCGTCACTCGCTGCCGGTGCGAATGATCCAAAGCTTCCGCGACGCGCAGCAACGCCGCCAATCGCCGTGTGATCCGCTGCTCCGCGTTTGTGAGCGACGAATATGCCACATGATGTCCGGCCGGAACCGACTTGCGATTGTGATACCGCACTGCAGCCGCGACGATGCAGCGATCGTGGCCGTCGAGTCCCTGAATGTCGCCGTGGAGCGCAAGATATTCGCCGTGTTTGTGATGCCCGCGATGGCTGACCATGTGTCCGACGTCGTGCATCATCGCCGCCGCCTCAAGCAAGACGCGCGCATGCGGCGCCAAGTGATGCACCGGCTGCAACTGATCGAACAGCATGATGCTCAGCTCCCGTACGTGCTCGGCATGTTGCTGGTCGTACTTCAGGCGACGCGCAAACGCGCGCGTGCCAAGCAGAACCTGTCGTTCAGCGGCGTTGTAACGGTGTGGCTCTTTGCGAGAGAAGGCATCGCGCGCGATCTCTTGCAGCAATCCTTCGCGAATGCCGATGCTCGGGACGGCGAGCGTGCGCAGATTCAAATAGCGGCCGATCATGATGAAGACGATCGCGGCGATCCCGATGACGTCGGCGCGGTCGCGCCGCACTGCGTAAGCCTTCATGCGTTCGCGCACGTCGCGTTCGAGAATTCCACTCAAGCGCTCGCGCAGCAGCGAAAGCTGTAGGGTCGGAACGCCGTGCTTGCGCGGCCCAGGTGCAATCGCGGCAAGCGCTTCGGCGCTGCCGCCGAGTGCCACCGCGATACTGTCCGCAAGGTTCGGCCGGTTAGGCAGCTTCGATTCCAGCAGCGCCTTCACGTAGCGCCGCACCTGCTCCGACTGCTGCGTGCGGATCACGCCGGGTATGCCCAGCGTTGTCATCAATCGCACCGTGCCGACGGGAATCTGCGCATTCTGCTCAACGGTGTGGTCGTGGAGGATGTTGATCTCGAGGCTTCCGCCGCCAAGGTCGATGATGCATCGAGGTGGCGAGTCTGGTCCCATCACCGCAATCGCGGCCTCGCGCCCGAGCCGCGATTCTTCACCGGTGCCGATGACTTCCAGCGAGATGCCGGCCTTGCGCTTGATCTCGCGCACGAACGAATCGCGATTGCGCGCCTCACGCGAAGCGCTGGTAGCCACGGCGCGGTAGCGTGTGACGCCATATTCGTCCATCACTTCTTTGAAGTGCCGGAACGCCTTCACGCCTTTTTTGAAAATGTCTTCGGTGAAGCGATGGCGAAGAAAAACGCTTTCGCCGAGGCGCAGCGAATAGCGTTCGCTATAGAGGGGTTCAATGTCGAGAGCGGAGTAAGCGCGGGCGACGGAAAGGCGCACTGCGTTGGAGCCGGCATCGATCGCCGCGATGTGAACGGGCTCGGGCATGCGTTGAGTTTAACGCCAGAGATGCTGCAGCGCCGACGAAGGCGTGTATTTTGTGGCGCGAATTCCGAGCCGCTCGCCGATGCGCTGCCGCAATTGTTTGTTGACGGAAGAGACGCTGGCTTCGCCGTCGAGCTCGATGAAGTTATGCCGCTTGGCCATCACTTCAAACTCTCGTTTGATCATCGTCTGGTAGCGAATGAAGGACCAGTACAAATCGTGCGAGAGCGACATGTCGCGTCCGGCTTCCCAGTAGCTGATGGCTTGGGCTTTCTTAAATTCGCGCGCGAATGCTGTTTCAGGTCGCACATTGAGCCAGAAAGTCAGGTGAGGCCGCAGCGCCATCGCGTAAAGGCCGGAGATGTAATCGCGGTTGATTCCGCGCACAACGCCGCGCGCAATCAACGTGAAGATGAATCGATCGGCGAGGACGACCGTCCCGGCGCGCAATGCCGGCAGGATGCGGTGCTCGATCTGATCGAAGAAGTCGGTGGCGTACATCAGCGAAAGCGTCAGCCGCGTGACCGCATTCTTCGCGAGCAATTCGTCGATGTCACGTCCGACAAGATTGGATCGGCGCAATCCGCTCGTTTGTACCGCGAAGCCTTCGGACTCAAGCCATTCCTGAAGCAGCGCGATCTGCGTCGAACGGCCGGAACCGTCCATGCCTTCGATCACGATGAGTGTGCCGGTAATTTCAGCGGGATCGAAGCCGACCAGCGGCTCGCCGAAGAAATATTGCGAGGCTTCTTCCTCGGCGGCGGGAACTTTCGTCGTAGGTGCGGGCTGAGTCGATGCGGCCGTGGGCTCAGTGGTCGTGGTCGATGTGGCAACCGCTGCGGGGGCCTTGTCTTTTTCTTTTTCCTGCTCAGGCATTCCGGCTGCGCTCTCTTCGTGATGTTTCTTCATTCGGCTTCTTCACTCGGCTTCGGGGGCGTGGGGTGCAAAGCGCTTGAGATCGATTTTCGACGCGACGATGTCGCGCATCTGCTTCTGCAACTTGTTCACCGGCAAAGTACCGTCGAGCACGACAAAATTGTCGGAGTCGACCATCTTGTCGTATCCCTCGAGGATGCGGGCCTGAAACAAACGGAAGCTTTCGGCGCGATCGTAGGAAAGACCGAGGTCCATGCCGGCTTCGTAATATTTCAGTTTCGGGCGACCGCTGAGAATGCGGTGCACGGCAACGTCGAGCGGAGCGCGGAAATAAAACGTGATGTCGGGGACCGGCGCAAAACGATAGAGGTTGCGCAGCCAGCGCTCCGGGCAGCCGCGAGCGGCGTCGCGCGCGAATGCGGTGTAAACGTAGCGGTCAGCGAGCACGAGATAGTCGCCTTGCAACAGCGGCATGATCTGACGCTCGCAGCGATCGGCGAAGTCGGCCGCATGCAAAAGCGAAAACGTCGTCGGTGTAAGGAGTCGCCGCTGCTTCCCGCGCCGCGTCGCAGATTTTACTAGCGGAGACGAATTCCACTCGGTGAAATGCAGCCGGTAGCCACCGATTTCGAGCCAGCGCTTCAGAAGATAGAGCTGCGTGCTCTTGCCCGAGCCGTCGGTGCCTTCAACGACGATGAGCGCGCCTGGATACGCGCGGCTGGGAACGGGGCGTCCCGGCTGGGGCAATGTGGATTTGGCGGCCTCTGTTCGAGGCGACTTTTGTGACGATTCCGGATTCTCGACGGAGCTAGTAGGCATCTGCGTTGGAGATTAATCAGCGTTTGTTACACGAACATTACAACACAGCCCGACACTGCATCGCAAAGTGGCAGAGGCAGACACTGCATCGCCAAGTATTTCTCAAGTGCTGGTGGGCAAAAGGGATGCGATATTCACAGGCGCGTGTAGAATCGTGCGGCGTTCTCGCGTCTGTGGTTTCGAGAAGTTTCGACAGGTTACGGTAGGTTTCAAACAGGGGACGGGCCAGTGATCGTCAGATTGTTGCGGATCAAGAAGGAAAGCTGCGCGTTACCGTGCGCGATGACGATCTCATGACTCAAACTCGTGTGAGCGGGACCCGCGGGATTCCTTCGCTGCGATGGTGGATCGGCGGGATTTTGTTCGCGTCGACCGTCATCAATTATATCGACCGGCAGACGCTGTCGATTCTGGCTCCTTTTCTCAAGCAGGATTTTCACTGGACGAATACGGACTACGCGAACATCGCGATCGCGTTTCGCGTGGCGTATTCGATCGGGCAGACGGTTTGCGGAAGGCAGATCGATCGCGTGGGGACGCGGCGCGGGCTGACGATCAGCGTCATCTGGTATTCGCTGGTGTCGCTGCTCACCTCGCTGGCGAACGGATTTGCGAGCTTTGCCGGATTTCGATTTCTGCTCGGGTTGGGCGAATCGGCGAACTGGCCGGGGGCGAGCAAGGCAGTTTCGGAGTGGTTTCCGAATCGCGAGCGGGGGTTGGCGGCGGCGTTTTACGACAGCGGGTCGTCGGTGGGCGGGGCCGTGGCGCCGTTCATCATTCTGCCGATTTATTTGCACTGGGGCTGGCGCGTCGCGTTCGTGATTCCGGGCTTGCTGGGATTTTTGTGGCTCATCGTGTGGCGCAAGATGTACTTCCGGCCGCAAGAGCATCCGCGAATTACAGATGAAGAGCGGCAGATGCTGCTGCACGACATCGAGAAGGAATCGATCGACGCGGGCGAAGCTGGAACGCGCACACTACCGAAATGGCGCGATTTGCTGAAGCTGCCTCAAACCTGGGGGACGCTGGTATCGAAGGGGCTGACCGATCCGGTTTGGTTTTTTGTGACGGATTGGTTTCCGATTTTCTTGGTTGCGAAGGGAATCGAGCTGAAGAGCGGTCTGGTTGCGGTGTGGATTCCGTTTCTTGCAGCGGACCTCGGGAATTTCTTCGGCGGCTGGATTTCCGGCGTTCTGATCAAGCGCGGCTGGTCGGTTGGGGCGGCGCGAAAATCGATGGTAGTGTTTGGCGGGTTTGGTGTGATGCTGCTGATCCCGACGATTTTCACGATGAAGCTATGGATCATTACTTTGTTGTTCGCGATCGCGACGTTTGCGTATGCTGCGTTTTCGACGATCGCGAATGTGTTGCCGACGGATTTGTTTGAGAGCCGGTCGGTGGCGACGGTCAGCGGGATGAGCGGGACTACGGCGGGGATTGGGACAATCATTGCGTTCGAGCTGATCGGGCATTTTTCGGATGCTCATGCGGCGGCGGGGCCGCATGCGTTTGATCCTATTGTTGTGGTTGCTGGATTAATTCCGTTCGTTGGGATGACTCTGGTGTTGCTGTTGGTGAGGAATACGAAGGCGACGGATGAGGGGCTGGTGAAGCGGATCTGAGAAGTCCGGCTGGAGCTCAATCTCCTCGAAGTCGATTGGAGCTGAGATCAAGCCGGGGTCCCTCCACTGCGCGAGC
>JAFAZL010000854.1 GCA_019239815.1 Acidobacteriota bacterium | reverse complement strand
ACATCAGCCCCGCTGCGTGGGGCTGGGTGAGTGCGATTTTCACGCTGGCGTACTGCGTATTTGAAATTCCCAGCGGAGCGCTGGGCGATCGAATTGGTGCGCGCCGAGTATTGACGCGGATCGTTTTGTGGTGGTCCGCATTTACGGCGCTGACGGGATTGGTGGCCGGGTATCCGGCTCTACTTGTCGTGCGGTTTTTGTTTGGCGCAGGCGAGGCAGGAGCTTTTCCTAACGCGGGCATCGTCGTCCGTCGCTGGTTTGCGCCATCGCAAAGAGGCACGCTCTTCGGAATCTTTCTGCTGGCAAGCCAAGCTGGCGGAGCTTTATCGCCGCTTCTGGTTGTGCCCATTCACATGCGCTATGGCTGGCGAGCATCATTCTACGCGTTCGGAGTGTTGGGCGTGGTGTGGGCCAGCGTCTGGTATCTGTGGTTCCGCGATTCGCCCGCGCAGAAGGGGAGCGTTGCAAGAGAGCAAGGAAGGGTGGCCGCAACGCCGCAGGCGTCGCACGAGAAGTTTCCACTGGGAGTCGCGCTTCGATCGCCAACCATTCTAGCGATGTTGATCACCGCTTTCTGCTATGTGTACGTCTACAATTTTTTTCAGACGTGGTTTCACACATTTCTGGTGAAGGGCCGAGGGTTTAGCGAGGCGGGACTCGTTTTCTCGTTTCTGCCGTACGTGATTGCGGGTGGTGCGAATGTGTTCGGAGGTTTTTTCAGCGATCGGCTGGTACAACGCATTGGATTGAAGAACGGGCGACGAATCCCGGGAACGATCGCTCTGATCGCCGCGGCGATATTTGCGCTTGCTGCAGTTTTGACGCAGCGGCAAATACTTGGATTGGCTTTGCTCGCGCTCATGTATGGGGCGATCACGTTTCAACAGTCCATTGTGTTCGGTGTGTGCCTAGACATCGGGCGGCGGCATTCAGGGGCGATCGTGGGATTGATGAATACGAGCGCACAGTTGGGTGGACTCGTGGGGGCGCTGGCGTTCGGTTATATCGTGGAGCGATTTCACAGCTATGACGCGCCGTTCGTGCCGATGGTGGCATTGTTGCTGGTAGGAGCGGTGGCTTGGGTGAGGATAGATGCGACAGAGGAGCTTGGAGCGGTGACTGGTGAATAGTGGTGACTGGAAAAGCGAAGAGAAAAGCAACGCAGAGACGCGGAGAGCGCCGAGGAGCGCTGAGATTTCCACGTGCCGGTCCAGCTTTTGTGAACGATAAGAAATTTCAGATTTCGCGGGACGAGTTGCGAAGGGCGAAAGTGCGGCCGGAAGTTGAGGGGATGGCGGAGTTTAGTGGTTTCGCCTGTTCGGAGGAACAGGCGAAAAAGAGGCGGAAACACGGAGAAACGCGGTTGCAGGCCTAAAAAAAGTTTAAAAATACTCTTGACAGAGGCGCGAGGGTGACAGATACTCCCCGTCGCGCCAGTTACTGCCTTCCCCCCCCGAAGTACGTTCCGACGTTCCTCTCCTATCCGCACGCCGGACAAAGTCAGCGAGGAGCATTCGGTGTCCCTACAACTCGAAAAAGAGACGTGTGATTCATTGGAAATGGATCGGGAAGTCATTCGCTGCAAGACGTGCGGACTTGTGCAGTATCGGACGCGGACCGGCAATTGCCGGCGCTGCGTGCGGGCGCTGCCCCAGCGATTGGAATTTATGATTCCGACGGCAGCTCCGTCGGAGGAAGCCAACGCTGAGGCGTCGAGCGAAAAGTTCGCGAACCGCGAAACGGTCGAGAATATCGGCCAGCGCATTCGCCAACTGCGTGAATCGCGCTCGATGACGCAGAGCCAGCTGCAGTCGCGGTCGAAGGTTTCGCGTTCGTATCTGTCGCGCATCGAAAGCGGCCAGATGACGCCGAGCCTCGGCACACTCGAAAAGATTTCGGAAGCGTTGAACGTCGGTCTCAATCGCTTCTTCATTCCGGAATCGGATGGCGAAGCGCTGCTCGAAGATCCGTTCATTCAGGGGCTGCGGCCATTTCTGCGCCAGCTCGACTGGGAGCAATGGCAGTCGATCCTGAAGAGGCTGCAAGCGATCAGCGATCACGTCAGCGCGGTACCGGCGACAAATCTCCGCCCTATCGGTAATCCCGCTCGCTTGCCCCAGACGGCGACGGGAAGTGGTAACGGGAACGGACACATCACGCATCCTGGTCATGCGAACGGACACGCGCACACGCATGCGTTGTCGCACGCGCATGGCGGGTATCCGCTGCGGCGGCCTGGAGCGCCGGTGTTTCAGCGGCCGATCGCACGATAAGAATTTTTTGACAGAGCACAATTGCGGCGCGACCCATGAGGGTGGGTTGCGCCGTTTTTGTTTTGCACTCGACAGCGTCGGAATAAAAAAGATTTGGTTGGGGCTGACATCGTGCGGACATGGGGCGCAGCAGTGCTGCGCCCCTACTGATGCACGTCGAATTGCGTGCGTGGTGGCGAGCGAGGGCGGACTGAAGCCCGCCCCTACAGAAACCAAGACAATGCGGGACGCGAAGTTACTCGGCGCGGAGTGCGTCGACGGGGTCGACGGCGGCGGCGCGGCGCGAGGGGACGTAGCTGGCAAGAAGCGCGGTGGCGGCCAGCCCTGCGGAGACGGCGATGTAGGTAATGGGGTCGATCGGGCTTACGCCGAAGAGGATCGAGGCCATAAAGCGCATCAGGATCAGGGCGGCGACGAGGCCGCAGGCGACGCCGATGCCGGTGAGAATCAGGCCGTGGCGGACGAACATGTTGGTGAGCTCTTTCGTTTGAGCGCCGATTGCCATGCGGATGCCGATTTCGCGTTTGCGTTGTGAGACCGAATAGGCGATCACGCCGTAGAGGCCGACCACGCCGAGAAGCAGAGCCATGCTCCCGGCGACGCCGATCATGATCAGAGTGAACGTGGTGCGAGCGAGCGAACGATCGTAGAAATATTGAATGGTGTGAACGTCGGCGAGCGGGAGATTTGGATTCACCGACCAGACGGCGGCCCGAACGTCTTTCATGAGGGTTTCCGAGCCGGCGTGGGGATTGCGAATGATGTAGGAAATATACCGGCGCATCGCGCTGTCCTGGCCCTCAAACTTTTTCATCATGACCGGCCAGTACACCGATGTGGGAGCTTTCTCGCTGATGCCGTCGTCGTGAACGTTGCCGACAACTCCGATGATCTCGCGGAATGGATCGGTGGTGGCGACACGGACGCGTTTGCCGACGGCGTTCTGCGGATCCTGGAATAACTCACGCGCAGTATTTTCGGAGACGATCGTGACCAAATGATTCTGGTAGATGTCATCCCACGTGTAGTCGCGGCCCGCGATCATCGGAATACCGAGAGTCGCGAATGCGCCCGGGCCAACGAACTTAAAGCGGCGCAAGGCTGGAAACTCACCCTCCGCGTAGGAGCGGCCTTCGACGAGAACCGGATCGTTGGATTGATTCCCGCCCATCGGGGGCGCGGTATCGAGCGCGACGGAGTTCGTTCCTGGAATAGCTGCAAGGCGATTCTGAATTTCCTGCTCCATGCGGAGGGCGGCTTCGTCACTCTTAATCTGCGAATCTGGAATCATGATGTGAAAGGTCTGGAGCTGCTCGGCATTGGTGAACCCGGGATTCACTTTCGTCATTGCGTGAAAGGTTCGGATCATCAGGCCGGAGCAAATCAGAAGAACGAGCGCGAGCGCGACCTGGACGACGACGAGGACGTTGCGCGCACGGTGTTGTTCGCGGCTGGCGCTGAGAGCGCGGCCACCTTCGCGGATACCAGTGCTGAGGCGCACGCCGGCGTATTTGAGAATCGGGATGCAGGCAAAGAGAGCGCTGGCGATCAGTGTCACGACGAGCGTGAAGAGAAGCACCGGGCCATCGATGCCGATTTCGCGAATGCGGGGAAGGTTTTCGGGAGCGACGGAAGTCAGGATGCGTAGCCCGATATACGCAATTGCAAGGCCGACAATGCTGCCCAGCAGGCCGAGTATGGCGCTCTCGAGAAAGAGCTCGCCAGCGATGCGACCGCGTCCGGCGCCGAGCGCGGCACGAAGCGCGAGTTCCTGGCGGCGGCTTTCGGTTCGGACGAGAACGAGATTTGCGACGTTGGCGCAGACGATCAGCATCACGAGGCCAATCGAACCCATCACCACCCACAACACGTTACCGATATCGCCGACCACGTCTTGTTTGAGCGGGCGGACTTGTGGTCCGATGTGCGCGTTTTCAAACAACTTGATGCTGAAACCTTCGGGCGCTGGAAATGAGTTCATGACGATCGGTAGCATACGCGCGACGTCGGCGTTGGCTTGTTCGAGTGTGACACCGGGCTTGAGGCGCGCGAGGCCGTTGTAGCTGTAGTTGCCGAGTTTCATTTTGCTGCGATCGAACTGGTAGGGGATGACGACGGATGGGTCGCGATAATCGAGAAAGTGGAAAGAGCGGGGAAGAACACCGACGATGAGGCGGCTATCGCCGTCGGTCATGATGGTGCGGCCGACTACGGAGCGATCGCCGCCGAATTTATTCATCCAGTAGCCATAGCCGAGGATGGCGGTCTTGGGCGCGTTGGGCTGCGCGTCTTCGGCGGAAAAGAGGCGGCCCGCGACCGGAGTGACACCAAGGATGGAAAACATCGTGTCAGTCACGTCGAGTCCGTCGACTTGCTCGGGTTCGTTTAGACCGGTGACGCTGAAAGAATCACCCTGGTACATCGCGATGTCTTGAAAGGAATTGCCCTGCTCGCGGTAGATGAAATAGTGCGACGGCGCCATGTTGAGATCTTTGATCTGAATGCCGGGGGCGGTATGCCAAACGCCGACGAGCCGATTGGGATCGGGGTAGGGAAGAGGCTTGAGCAGGACACCTTCCACGACGCTGAAAACAAGGGTGTTGGCCCCGATGCCGGCGGCGAGAGTGATCAGGGTGATGGTTGTGAAGAGGGGGGAAAGGCGCAGACGGCGGAGGACTTGCCGGAGTTGCTGCGAGAAGGATTGCATGGGCGCTCCCGAATAGAAGAGTGGCGGCCGGCAGACGAGGAGATCGCGGCCGCGAATTGGTGGCTCAGATATAGGTACGCAGGGGGGCGAGGAAAGTTCGGTTGATTTTCTTAGTCGCGGATGACGGAGACTTTGGCGGCGGGGACTTCGAGGCGCTCGAGACGGTGGTTTTTGTCGAGATAGAGCATGACTTCGAGATCGGAGGTCGCGACGCGAAGGCCGTCGTAAGATTTGCCGTTGGCGGCGGTGACGGAGCCAGCGGACTCGATGGTGATTGAGCCGGGGGTGAGCTCCTGCGGAATGAGGACCGGGAGCGTTTGCGCGCCGCCCTTGGACCAATCGTAGACGCGGGCGAGCACGGCGTATTGGTAATAAAGATTGTTATCTAGGACGGCGATAAGGGGCGAGCCGAAGCTCATGTCCTGCTCGAATGGACGTGCGCCCTGCATCTGGAGCGTGATTTTGGCGACGCCGTTGGCGAAGAGGATGCGCGCGCCGTTGGTTTTGTCGGCTTGCGATTGCCACTCGTAGCTGATCGGGGCGCCATCGGGTTGCAGCGTCAGTGTGCCAGAGACGCGTGAGCTTCCAGCTTGCGGTGGCGCAATGTCGGTGGTGCTGTGAGCGGTCCAGCCGCCGCCCGCCTGCGCGAGTTCGAATTCTTCGTGGCCGACGGATTTGCCATCGAGCTGAATCGTGAATTTACCTTTGTCTTGCGAAAAGAGGGAACCGCCGGACGCAGCGCTTTTTTTCTGTGCGGCGATCGTCAGTGTCGTGCACACGAAGAGGATCGCCATCGCGTAAGTGAAAATTTTAGGCCCGAAGCCGGAGGATTGAGGTTCCATCGTTCTTCCCCTTGTGAATCAGTCTGACATGGTGAGGAGTGCGGGCGAGTGATGCGATTGGGAGGATGAGTACAGAAAGTAAAGACGGCGCGTGGAAATTGGAAACTGGAAGTTGGTGACGACCTTCCGATTGCGTGGCTGCGATTCACGAAACGTGGGTCAAGGTTGGGGTTTGTCGACGACGAGATGCGCTTCGCGGGTGCGGCCGGGAATCAGGTTGAGGCTCAGGATTTCGGAGACGACGCGGGCGGGTTCGCCGGAGCTATCAACGCGGTGATCGGCGAGTTGGTAGGACGGAAGGCGTTGTGCGTGGAGTGCGCGGAAGCTGGATTCGTCGCGGAAAAGCGGGCGGCCGGTCATGGTCATGCAGCGGCCGAGCAGGACTTCTATGGGAGCGTCCAGCCACACGACCGGAACACCTGCGGCTCGAAGAAATTCTGGGGCGCCT
>JAFAZL010000817.1 GCA_019239815.1 Acidobacteriota bacterium | reverse complement strand
CGCTTGTGCCGAGCCGACGTTGACCCATCGTGCCCGCCCGTCCTGTACCGTCTGCCGATACAATTCCAGCGGCATCCCAGCCGCCCCCTCGCCATCGTCGAGCATTACGTGGCCAACGACCTTCGCTTCCGGCGTCAGCGAGATCGTCACCTCATCCTGGTCATGTGCGATTTGGATGGCATTGCCCCACGACGTCTGCGGAGTCAGGTATCCCACACGCACCGCTGTCAAAAAATCTGGCCGATCCACCGTCGATTGCTGCCCCTCCGTCTGCAAACCCTCCCCTCCACGCCTCTTTCGAGTACGGACGTTTACGCCCCCATCCCCAGTGGTGAACCACTCGCTCGTTCTGCCCGGAGCATTCACCCCGTTCGCCGGATCGACCTTCTTCTCCTTGAATACCATCTCAAACTGGCCGCGATCGTTGGTCATCGTCGCGAACCGCCCGTCCGTCGACTTCACCAGCGCGCGTCCGATCGGCTGGTGCGTCACCGAATTCACCACCGTGCCCCGCAGCACGGCCTTCTCGGGCACCGCGCCACCCGTTTGCTCCTGCGCTCGCACGCCTCCGCTCGTCGCGATCAGACACACCACGACGCAACCAAGCACATTCATCCGTGGAATCCAACCGAGGCGTGACACGAGACCGTTCTCCGTCTGGGCTACCGAGGACCCGGATTATGCCATGTTTTAGACGTATCGACCCTGCAACTTCTCCGATTCACCTCACCCGCCGAAGCGTTGCCCAGCCGCCAACGCCTCAGCCCGCAACGACCCAAAAGCTGTCATCCTGAAGCGGCCAAAGGCCGCCGAAGGACCTCAACCCCAAACTCAATACAGACCTGTCCGCCGTAGCGAGTCCAAGGCTCGCTATTTCACTACTTCGTTGCTTCTTTACCTCGTCGAAACGCCAGATATCCCACGTTACCCATTGACCAACTGTTCGACACAAGTCGATCCCAGCGCTTCAAAAAACGCGCATATTACCCTCAGGTTGGGAGGGGAACCCACACGATGATGACGAACGCCCGGCAATTCGTGTATCAATTCGACGATCAGAACGAACCCGAAGAAATCGTGATCGACATGCGCGGTGAGCAGGAAGTCCCTGCCAAGGGCTGCATCATCGAGCGCTTCGGCCGCCAGTGGAAAGTAATCCGCACCGCCACCAAGAAAACCCCCGCCGACACCATCCCCGTCCACGTCGTCGCCCTAAGTCCCATCAGCGGCCCCCTCGACCATCGCTCCGCCGACCAATCTCAAAAACCAAACTGATTCGAAGCAGGCAGCGCGGCCCTTTGCCGAACGCCGTGGAAGTACTACGACGGACCGACGGAACTGGGTTGCTACAGTCCCGCGGCCCGCTGGGTTGCGCGATCACAGTGAATTGAGAAACGTGAACAGTTGTTGCTTCTCCGTCGCCGATAGCTCGTCAAAGCGCCTCTCCACGTGCCCCGCCTCGCCTTGATGCCGCTCGATCGCATTTTGCAGCGTCAACGATTTGAGGTCATGCATATATCGCGGCCTCGTGCGCAATCCCCACAGCGCCGCCGTGCGCAATTTGTTAGCAGTATCCTGCGGTCCCGCCTGCACGATCCCGTCGCCGGTTCCGATGTCATGGAGCAAGAAATCGCTAAACGGATGAATAATTTTGTTCCCCAAGGCATCGGGCACAGTAAACGCTCCGCCGTTGATCACCGTTCCCACTGGCGCTGTGACGATGGTCTCCACGTGACACGTGTTGCAGCGAATCTTCTGAAATACGTCTTGCCCCGCGAGCGCATCCGCGGTCGACGCCAGCGCAGCATCACGCGGTGGTACTTTCGTGCCACGAACAAATTGAGCGAAGTGGTCGATGTCTGCTAGCCCCAGATTATCCGGAACATCTTCCGGGTCCGGCGTAGTCTTTCCGACGGTGGTCGTGTCCTTGGGCCGCAGCCGGTTCGTCACGCCCATTTCGTTCAGATACGCATCGCCCACGAACGACAGCAGGCTGCTGTGCTGGTCCTTCCAACCGAAACGGCCCACGCGATTTTGGCCCGGCGCTTCCAACACTGGAACTTCGATGGCTTCCCCGTGAATCCTACCCTCGCTAAGCTCCGGCTGATTCTGCGCGATGGTTTCCAGCGTGCTGTCATCAATCGCTTCAACGAAGCCGTCTCCCAGCGTGTTCAGTGCCGCACGCAAGGCGCGAATGTCTTCCGTGACCGGGATATGCTCCTGCGCCTCAGGAACCACAGCGCGATCATTGATAATGGAGCGCCCCGCAATGCTCGTCGCGCCATCATGGATCGGCACCGTCGGATTCACAAAATTTCCGTTCGCATCTGAGTGCCCCACGCGCACCTCGGTAAACTGGCTGGCGGCCCCACTAACTGGATTTTGATGGCACTCCGCACACGCTCGTCCGTTGTACACCGGGCCCAACCCGGTACTCACGTCATGAACTTGTTCATAGCTCTGCTGGTCGAGCGCATACGTATCACCCGGCGGTTCCACAAGCCCATTGTTCTTGCTTTGCGAACCAGGATTTTGTGCGAGGGTCGGTGTATCGAAGCCAGCGGGCGCTTCGGTCGCCGGTTGTTGAGCAATTCCAACCAGCGCAATTGCGGACACACCCAGCAACAACACCAACACTGCGATCGATCTACGCATCACCATATCGGCCTCCAGAGAAATCGACGAATCGATGTACGGTCCACGTCGAATGCGCACGAACAGACATGGCCCGGCAATTCGCGAGACTTCGGAGGCCTACGTTTTATTCCCAACAAAGTTATTAAAATTCTGTGTGAGCGAGATCAACGTAGCGAGACAACCGTGCGGCGGATGGCTTCGGACACCTGACTATAGAAGCGTGTAACGATCCTGCGTTAGTCTAGCCAGTCATGGAGCCAGTCACGTTCACCAAGGCTGGAATCATTGAATTACATGCCGCAATGCATGAACGGCTGGATCTTCTGCTGTGTCACGTCGCAACTTTGCCGGATGAGCTGTGGCACAAACCAATCTCAGGATTCGGCCATGCCTCCGTTTGGGAACAACTGATGCACATCCTGACGTGCGAGGAAGGCTGGGTTCATGATTTGCAGAACAGGTCTTACGTGAGCCCGCATACAGAAAACCACCCTACGATGGCGGCGTTGCGAGTCACCAGAGACCGAATCCGACAGGCGACCAGAACTTATTTAGAGGCTCTCACGGAACAACTGCTCAACACGCCCTTGGCGGAGCGCCCCGCCGGCTGGAGCGGCGATCTCCAGAGTCCTGCCTTTATCCTATTGCACATCATCACTCATGCCTTCCACCACAACGGCCAGGTTGTCGCGATGTTACGAATTCTCGGACACCCCGCGCCGGACACAGATTTGCAGCGGATATAGATTCCTTGCAGATCATACCCGCTGTCCGTGGCGCGGGCATTCCTTCCGGAACAGCGCCTCGCCGACCACTCCCAAAAACCAAACTGAATTCACTTAGCTCGCAGAATGTTGATGACGGCAGCCAGCGAAGGGGTCTGTTGGCGTCGACTCGGATAAAAGAGGAAGAATCCTAAAAACGGCTGGCACCAATCCTCGAGCACCCGGACCAGAGATCCCGCCTCAAGGTGCGCAGCTACCTTGTGCTCGGAAATGAACGCGAAGCCTACGCCGTCGATAGCGGCGCGAAGACTCAACTCTTCGTCTTCAACGACCAATGGGCCGCTGACGGCGAGCGACATGGACTTGCGTCCCTTCTGAAACTCCCACCGATAGATTCCGGCAGAGCCATGGCGGAAGTTGATACAGCGATGCTTGAGAAGATCGCGCGGCACTGTTGGCCGCGGTCGCGACCGTAGGTAATCGGGTGAAGCCACGATCGCGGGGCGATGATCGGGAGAAACGCGGACGGCAATCATATCCTTCTGAATGTATTCGCCGAAATGAATGCCGGCGTCGAAATGGTCCGCAACGATGTCCCTGCGACTGTCGTCCGTGGTGATGTCGAGCACAATGTCGGGATAGCGACGCGTAAGCTCGCCGAGCTTTGGCGCGATCACCGAGTGCGCAAAACGCGGCACAAGCAAGCGGACGCGGCCGGCGGGCTTTGCGCGGGAACTCGACACAAGCTGAAGACTCTCTCCAACTTCATTCAATGCCGGCCGCAATCGCGCTAGCAGTTGCTCGCCCGCGTCTGTCAGCGCAACGCTTCGCGTCGTTCTCGCGATGAGTCGGACACCCAGCGTTTCCTCGAGTCCGCGCATCGTGTGGCTGATCGCGGACGGCGACACGCCTTGCCGCTTCGCAGCCTTCGTGAAGCTCTTTTCCTCTGCAACGGCCACGAACGCATTTAGTGAGTTCAGATCGGCGGGGATCATTCGTGAATCATACTCACAAGCCCTTGGAAAAATCATCGTCAAGCAAATCCCGATTCTTCCTCCATCATAAAAGTGGTTTCGCCGACACCTATCGGCGCTTAGGCAGGAGGAATCATGCGAGGAACAGTTATTCACGGAGTTAAGGACATTCGGTTCGAGGAAGTGCCCGAGCCAAAGATCGAGAAGCCCGCGGATGTGATCATCCGGTTGGCTGTGTCGTGCGTTTGCGGGTCGGACTTATGGGCTTACCGCGGCGTCCAGCCTGTAAGCGAGCCGACGCCGATGGGACACGAGTATTGCGGCTACGTGGAGGAAGTTGGAAGCGCGGTGAAATCGGTGAAGGCTGGCCAATTCGTCGTTGGTTCGTTCGCGATGTCGGACAACACGTGCCCGCACTGCCTGTTTGGCTACCAGTCGTCGTGCCAGCAGCGCGAGTGGGTCAGCCGGGCGCAAGCCCCGTATATGCGCGTGGCGCATGCCGACGGGACGCTCGTGTCGACGTCAGACAAGCCTTCGAAGGAAATGCTGCCGAGCCTGCTGGCGGCGTCGGATGTACTCGGTACATGGTGGTTTGCGGCCGATGCGGCGAACGTGAAGAAGGGATCGACGGTGCTCGTTGT
>JAFAZL010000766.1 GCA_019239815.1 Acidobacteriota bacterium | reverse complement strand
GCGAACTCGCAGTTCGATCTGCGCAATCGCTTTGTGCTCAGTTACAACTATGAACTGCCCTTCGGCAATCACTTCTCTGGCTGGAAGAAGTATCTCTTCGGCGGATGGAGCCAGAGCGGAATCTTCTCGACACAGTCGGGCTTCCCTGCAACCGTGTTTGCGGCACCGATCGGTGGAATCACCGACCTGTTGCTGAATGGCACGAACAACGGGGGGACGACGGTCAACGATCCGGTGAACGGCAACGCGACACAACTACATCCGGTTCCGTTCTTCGCGAGCTACGTTACGCCCACGACTCTTCCGGTGAGCGAGCCGTTGCTCGAACAAGTGGGAACGAGCGGCCGTAACCAACTACGTCTCGACGGGCTGACCGACTTCGATGCGGCGGTCAGCAAGCGGCTGCGGTTCACGGAGCACAAGTCGCTTGAACTGCGGTGGGAATCGTTCAACGTTTTGAATCATCCCAACTTTGCCGGATACCAGAATCAGTTCGGCAGCGCACAGTTCAACACGTACACGAGCACGGCGACGAATGCTCGGCAGATGCAGCTCAGCGCGCGGTTTACGTTTTAGGGCGCAAAGCGGGCGACGTTGTCGGGCGAAAGGAAAAAGAGGAGGGCTAGTCGCCCTCCTCTTTTGTTTTTTTGGACTTGAATTGTCTACTTCGCAGCTTTTCGGGTCTGCGGTTTCTCCGAGCCGGGCGATTCGCTCGCAGGCTTTTCGCCTTCTCGTTGCTTCTCTTCTGAATTCTTCGAGCTGTCGGACTTCTGCGCATCCGAAGACCTCGCGCCACCCAGCGCGGCAGCTGGCGGTTCGGAGGTGGCCGAATCAGGCGACGATTCTTTGTTCTGCTTGCGATCGCCCGGCGCCGATTCTTTCGACTCCACATCCGCGGCTTTTGTGCCCTTCGACTTATCTTCTTTTCCCGCGCCAGGCTGGGCTGAGGCAAGTTCCTTGCCGACTTCTTTCGGTTCCGGCTTGGACTCTTGGCCTTTTTCTTTTGACTGTGCTTCCTTTTCTTTCGATTGCGGTTGCGATTCCCCTTTTGACTTTTCGTCCTTCGCTACTTCCGTGGCGGACTTGGGCTTCGGCGCAAGGAGGTGATCCGTACGAGCGCGTGCAGCGCGCCATCGAACATCGCTCGCAGCGCCAGCCCGATCGAGATACGGCGCGAGTTTTTGATCGCTTACGCCGCCCTGCTCCTTCATGTACTCGAGCAGTGCGACGCTGCGCGTCTCGAGATCCTGGAGCAGGGTGAACATTTCATCGAAGATTTCCGCGATCGGATCCGCTTGCTTATCCTGATCCGGTTGATTCGCCATGGTTGGCTCCTGAGCTTGTCGCCGAAACATGTTCGGGGACACCGATTAGATGCCCCAGCCGGAAGAAGGACGGTCGAGCGGACTGCCTGCTTGCGCCCGCGTGATTCGGCATAGCAGAATGCCGACTCTGTCGCATCAAAGCCGTACTGAAGGAGAATTTTGTGAGCGCACGCGAAGACGATTTGGCCGCAATCACCGCACAAGAACGCGAACTTTGCTTTGATAAGTTCGACGAAGACATGGCGTGGACCCTTGGCTCGCGCCTGCGGACGATGGCGGTCGCACGCAAGGCCGGCGTTGTTATTGATATTCGGCGTTTCGGGCAGTCGCTTTTCTATTGCGCACTCGACGGATCTACGCCTGATAACGCGGACTGGGTGCGTCGGAAAAGCAATCTCGTGGCGCGGTTTCATCGGAGCTCGTACAGAATGGGAATCGAAGTCGGGGCAAATCTGTTTGAGAAATATGCGCTGCCGATGAGCGACTACGCTGCACACGGAGGATCGTTTCCGATTTGCGTGCGAGGCGCCGGTGTGATCGGGTCGATCACAGTGTCGGGCTTGCCACAGCGTGCCGACCACGAGCTTGTGGTCGAAGCCTTGTGCGTCGAGCTCGGGAAGGATTACGGCAAGCTTGCGTTGCCGAACCCTCCATCGGTCTGAGCTGTCTTAGTACTAATTAAAACTCCATGTGGAGGCGCAGCGCCGGCGCAACCACCGGGCCGCGATCTTTGTTGTAGCCAGGATGATCGACATACTGAAAGCCGACTGCAGGATAGAAACCGCGCCAAACGTGAAGGGTGTAAAACGTTTCGACGATGTCTTCGCGTGCATAATTCAATCGGCCGTCGCCGAGCAAGAAGCCCAAGCCTCCTAGTGCCAAATATTCCTGGTGATCGCGGGAAATTCCGTTTGAAACGTAGCCGAGGCCGAAGCGATCGTACTTGCGCCGCCAGCGTTTGCCGCTGGCCCAGGCGCCGACCTCTTCCGTGCCGTCAACTTCGGTATATGCGTACGATTCGTGACGGCCCTCGTTCCAGCCCCAACGGCCGAAGATACCAAACCAGTCAGTGAGCGGCTGCTCAAAATTTGCACCGAAACCGTACTTAATCGTGGTCGTTAGCGGATGAGCGGTGATTTCCGGGGTTGGCGTGAGGCCGGCGCGGAAATTGTCTACCGCGGTGCGGTAATCACCCATGTTGGCGTGGTTGACGAACGTCAGCAGGCGAAGGACACCCTCCTGCTTGCGGATTGTGTTGCGGCGCAGCTCGAGTTCGAAATTTTCAGCGCGAGCGCGGCCGAGGTCGGCGTCGAGGTGAATGCCGTTCGCAACTTTTGGCATCAATCCTTCGGCAAAGCGCATGATGACGTGCTTGTTGTGGTGATATTCAACGATGGCTGTGAAGGTGAAACCGCGCGTGTCAGCGGCGTAGTCGAACGCGCCGTTGTTATCGACTGTCCAGTTCATGAACTGGAGGTTGCTGTCGGTGCCGAAGGTATTGAGGTCAAAAAAATCAACCAAACTCATTTTGCCGAACCGGATTTCGATGCGGCGTTCTGGGAGTTGCGAAAACAGTGAGAGCGGGCCGCGGGCGTCATTGGGAATACGGGAGCGACCGATGGGAATGATCTGGTGCCACATCAATCGCGCGACGTATGGAGCTTTGCTGAGTGTGGGATTGCGCACGACATCAAGATTGAAAAAACCGGCGAGACCTAGCGCTTCGCCGACGCCGTGGCCGCCGGTTTCCTGGATGTCGCAGAGCAATTCGGACGTGGACGTCAAACGAAGTCCGGTGAACAGGGTCAGGACGCGAGACGTGGCGTCTTGCGCCTCGGGCGGCAGGCTGTTTTTTCCTGAATATGGCGCGTGGAAGGCCGGATGCCACTGAGAAATGAAATTCGCCTGACCGGAGAGCCAGATGCGGTCGTTTTTGAAATGCGGGAACATCGTTGGAATGCCACTGTCACCCTCGTCGGGAACCGGCTGCGGCTCCTTCGACGGATGCTGTCCATCCTGATCTGATGCTGTATCAACAGCGCCTAGGACGTCTTGTCGACCAATCAGGGTTGAGGCTTCCGATATCGTGGGTGACGCTGCGGCACCGGCGACTTGTTGCGCATCCACTGAAATGGTTCCGGGAAACACGAGGATCCACAGTGCGAACACCCCTCGGGTCAGGCTGTAAGCTCTCTTCTTCACCGCGAATCTTCTCCGAACATCCAACGGCGCCAACAGGGCCACGACACGAATCCGCCAGCTTAGGCAACTGCTGATTACAACTCGATGAACGTCTGTGACTTAACTCAGACTTGGATTGACTACAGTGAACCGCCAGTGCGAACGAGAATTGCGTCGCACAACTTCGAAAGGAGACCGCTACAAATCAAGCGTCGACCGGGGCTTGCTCTATCTGTCGGCAAACTTCGCGTTCATTCCAAGGTAAGGTATTGTAGTCGTTTCGAGAATCATTGCATTGGATAAATATGCGATTAGGGAGATTTTCGAGTGAAACGCGCGTTCGTGTTGGGATTTTTGATGCTGTTGTTTGCAATGTTGCCGAACCCCACGCGCGCTCAGGCCGGCCCAGCGCCAGACGACAGCAGAGAGTTGCAGATCTGGACGGGCGGCGGACATGGATTGAACGGGAGCAACGCTAGCACTGGAGTTTGGAATGTCGGGCTTCGCTATGGATGGATTCTGACCGATCCTGCGGGGCCAGGGATTTTGAAGGGGCGATTTGAATACGCGGTGGACGCGGTGCCTGTTTTTTTAGTGGTGCAGCGCACCGGCACTGCTTACGGGATCGGACTAGATCCGTTCGCACTGAAGTGGAATTTTGTGCCGCGGCACAACGTGATTCCCTACATCGACATCGGCGGAGGGACGCTTTTTTCGAATGACAAAGTGCCTCCCGGCACCTCGCACGTGAATTTCACGACGAGCGGAGCGATTGGGGCACACTTTTTGCGGAGCAAGTACAACTGGAGCGTAGAACTGCGGTTCATGCACATTTCCAATGCAGGTCTGGTTACGCCGAATCCTGGAATCAACACGCTGCAAGTGCGGATCGGTTTCGGACGGTTTACGAAGCCGCACTGAACCACATCGCTCGAATTTGCCGGGCCATGGCCGCCCTGTCGCGTGAAACCCTGGCATTTGGCTGGACATCCCAATACCATGTACGCGGCCCAAAAGAGCAGAGTGGGATCGACGTCTGTGGGGATTGAGGTGGTGAAATGAAATTTGCTTTGATCGCAATCGCAGTGCTTGTTTTGTTCGCAATTAGTCTGGGCGTCCGGGCGCTGCGCGCCGGGGACAAAGCCCCTGCTGTTGGAACACAGGCTCCGGACTTCACTTTGAATTCGCAAGAGGGGAAGCCCGTAAGTCTGCACGATTTTAAGGGCAAGTGGGTCGTGCTCTATTTTTATCCGAAGGATTTCACGAGCGGCTGCACGGTTGAGGCGCACAATTTCCAACGCGATCTCGCGCAGTACGAAGCGAAGAACGCCGTCATTGTGGGCGTCAGTATGCAGGATGAAAATTCGCACCAGCAGTTCTGCACAAAGGAAGGGCTGAGCTTTAAGTTGCTTGCCGACACGAAAAGCAATGTTTCGACGCAATACGACTCGGTGATGAATATGGGCGTTGCGAAGCTTTCTGCACGACACACTTTCTTGATCGATCCACAAGGTAAAGTCGAAAGGGTTTGGCTGGATGTGAAGCCGGCGAATCACAGCGAAGAAGTCCTGGCGGCGCTGACGCAACTCCAGGCCGGCTCGTCCGGCAACTGAATAAACTGGGATAGAGAAAACCGCCGACCGTTCCGACATTCAAACGAGCGGGGTTCTTCATCGAGCTCGACGAAGGACTGCCTTTACGATTCGTTCGCCATCACCTTTAGGCCTTGTAAAGGCTCAAGCAAACGGCGGTCGGAAGTTACAAGCGTAAGATCGTAGAATTTTGCGGTGGCCACGAGAAAACGATCCGCCGGATCCCGATGCGACAGGATCGTATAGCGAAGTTCATCAGCCACAGACCAAGTGAATGCTGCCTCGCGAAGCGACAACTCCTTCCTCGATTTCGAGACGAACGCATCGACCGGCTCGGCTAATGTGATTCTCCTGCCTTCGACGAGCAGGATCAATTCCCACACACTCACAGGAGAGAGCCACAACTCGTTCCGCGGCTCCGTAACAGCTTGAGTGACTGCGGAACTCAGCTTCCAAGGTTCACGATGCATGCGGAGCCAGATTTGGGTGTCGAGCAGCAGGTTCATTCTTTCGACTTGTCACCCTCGGCTGGGTCCCAGGGAATTCCCTCTCGTGCGGCTTCCCAGTCATTGATGTCACCAATTGGCGAATCGATGTCACCGTGAATGGTGATTAAGTCCGACAACGTTCCGAGGCGACGTGGCGGGCGGTTCTCAAGCGAAGGCGGCACGATTTCGGCTACAGGTTTGCCGAAACGCGTAACGCGAATCGGCTCGTTGGTGCGGCGAACACGTTCCAGAATCGCCAGGCACTTCGCTTTAAACTTTGATATTGCGATTTCTTCCATATATTTAACTCGCGCTCACTGAGTAGGATAGCATGATTGTCGACCATGGTCAATGATCATGGTCAGCGATGCACCAACGCCCTGTACGCTCTGTTATGCTCGGCAAATGCCGGAAGAGCTCGATTCTCATTTCACCGTTCCCAATGCTGGAAAGGTTTCGTCGATCCTGATTCGCCCGGGGGATGCGCGTTGGCTGCTGGTTCTCGCACATGGTGCGGGGGCTGGCATGCGGCATCCCTTCATGGCGGCGCTTTCTCGGGAGCTTGCGGTTGAGGGAATCGCTACTTTCCGTTATCAGTTCCCTTACATGGAGAATCGGCGCAAGGCGCCGGACCGGCCGCCAACGCTTACCGCGACGGTTGCAGCGGCAGTGCAAGCGGCGCGGGCAGTCGCGCCAGATTTACCGTTGCTTGCCGGGGGGAAATCGATGGGTGGACGCATGACTTCGACTGCCGCTTCGGAAGATTTGATCCCGGAAGTGCGCGGACTAGTTTTCTTCGGCTTTCCTTTGCATCCGCCCAAGCAGCCCGCTACAAAGCGTGGAGATCATCTCGCGAAGGTGACGCAGCCGATGCTTTTCCTACAGGGCACTCGGGATGACCTCGCCGATCTCAAGCTGCTCAAGCCGATCTGCAAGAAGCTCGGGACTCTGGCGACGCTGCACATCATCGATGGCGCAGACCATTCGTTTCACGTGCTGAAGAGCTCAGGAAAATCGGACGGCGAAGTTATGCGCGAGCTGGCGCACACGACGGCCGAATGGGCGGCAACACTAGAATAGGTTTTTGGACGCAATTGCGGACGACTCCTCGAAGAATCAAGAGGCGGGATCGTGGGGACATGGGGCGCAGCGGTGCTGCGCCCCTACAGTTGCTAGGGTAGAACCTCGATGTCGATTACGTGAAACACGGTTGAACCCTGATTGTTGATCCTGTGCACGTAGGGCTTCGTCGATCCCGGGATGAATCCGACCGATTCTGCTTTCGCCGGTGTCGGTGCCCAATCTTTGCCGGCGAATTGCGTCCTATTGTCCGCGTTGGTCAAGATGACCGGCACATTATCGAGCGAATGTTTATGGAACAGCGTCGTTTCGCCCGGTTTCACGACGACGTCTAGCACGCGAACATATTGATTCTCGAAAATGATGTGGTGATGCGGCTCCTGCTCGACCGGCACGGGATCTTCGGCAGTTCCCTTCGCGGTTGGGGGTCCCCAATCTTTTTTGACTTCGGCGCCGGGCCCCTTATCGTTCTTAAACTCAATCTCGATGTTCTGCATTCGTTCGTTCGACAGGTTTTCGACCTGATGCGTGACAGGTTCGCTCCAGAAGATTTCCTGAGCTTCCTTTTGAGACGGCGCCGACCTGCCATCTGAAGTGATCATCAGATCGTTTCTTGTGAGCGTCACACCGAAGCGATACGGATGGCTGTGCACTGGGGTTTTCTGATGCGGCGCCAAGAATCCGCGGATGACTTTGATTTGATCATTTTCGAATTCAATCTTGTTTGGGGTGATTTGCTGCGCGTCTGTTTGTGTGCTTTGCGCCTGGGCTATGAATGCGTCTCGCACGGCGGCTAAGCTCATCACGACGGCCGGAATCGCGACCATCGCCGCCACGACCGTTACTACCCATCCGTTTTTGCGGGAAGTTGCCATCCCTCACCCCACCAGCATCTTGAACTGTGCGGCGGTCAGAGGTACGACCGATAGCCGGCCCTGACGCACGATCGGTGAATCGACGAAGACTTTGCTGCCCTTCATTTCCGCCAGAGAGACCGGCTTGGCCACAGGTTTTCCTGCTTTGATTTTCACAACCGGATTCTTGGGATTCGAATCGTCTACCGAAACGACGGTCGCGGTGCCGACTGCGGACTTTTCGTCGCCGGTGTGGTAGATGATGAGGCCGTCTCCCGGCTTCATGCCGCGCATGTTGCGGAGCGCTACGGGATTCGAGACACCGTCCCACTCGGTTTGTTTGTCCCTTTGCAGATCCGCGAAGGAGTATGTCGACGGCTCGGTTTTCAATAGATAGTCAGCCATTGCTGCAACCTCAATTCCGTATCGCGGCCTTGCTGAGCTGGCCGCTGCCGGGGCACCGATTCTCGCAAAATCGGCTCGCCGGCGACACTTAATTTTCAATGTGCAAAAAATGGTGTCATAAACCTCTTCCCTTGGTCGTTATATGAATG
>JAFAZL010000609.1 GCA_019239815.1 Acidobacteriota bacterium | reverse complement strand
CATCGCCGAATTCGCGGCATCGGCATTTCTTGCAGTTCTGATCCTGAAAGCGTGGAATCCCTTCGGATTCGTTCATCTGTTCGAAGGCGACTATCTAGCTGGTTTTCTCCTGATCGTCGGCGTCGGCCTGCTGGCAGCGCAATACGAGAGGATAGCGGAGCTCCGTGACTACAACTGGAAGCATCTGCTCGGCGCGACGTTTGCAGCCGTCGTCGTACCCCTGCTGATCTACGCGTGGCTCGATCTCACACTGACCGAAGCATGGATGACGCCGGCGCGGTGGTCGCGCTTCCCTGCCGTCTTGTTGCTGATGCTGCCATATCACATGGCGGAGGAACTCGCGGTTGGCCCGGCGATGCGGACGCGACTGAGCAAAACGCGGCTCGCGTATGTGCTTGGGCTGCGGTTGTTGATGTGGGGCGTCTTGCTGATCGGGATCATCGGGCTGCACAACGGAGAGATCCTGCTGGCTCTCTTGGCCCCCTATTTTGGAGTGTTCTGTCTGCTCCAGCGGACAGGGATGGACGTTGTCCGAAGCAGCACGGGGTCTGCGCTGGCGGCGGCTATCTTCGGTGCTATACTCCTCGCTGGTTTTAGTGTGGTTGTCTTCCCGATCAGTTAATTGCCCGTTTTCAGACACTAACAGGCAAACGGGCATCGCAACCTCAATGTGACCCGGGACCAGGACCTCGACCCGGCGACGGACTTCGACACAGTCGGAGAAAGCAAGATGGCGGACATAGCGATCGTCGGCGGCGGACCCTCGGGCGCAATGTGCGGCGCGGAGCTTGCGCGCGCCGGACACACCGTGAACATTTTCGATCAGCACCTGGCTTGGGAAAAGCCGTGCGGCGGCGGGCTGACGCACAAAGCTATCCAGAACTTCCCTTTCCTGCTCGACAATCCGTATCCGAAAAAACTGGTGAGTTCCATCGAACTGATCAGCAGCGACGATCACCGCGCGACGCTCGACATGACGAATCCGATCGTCATCTATTCGCGGACGGTGCTGAACGGAATGCTGCTGAATCGCGCTACCGAGGCGGGATGCAAAGTGCAACAAGCGCATGTATTCAGCGTCGATACTGCGGCAGAGAAGCCGCGATTTTGCGTGGAAGGTGAATGGCGCACGGCAGATTTCCTCGTGCTCGCGGGCGGCGCGCGGAATCAGCTTGTGCCCGAAACGCGCGCGTTGCAACGCGACGAGCTGGAGATGACGCAGGGCTATTTTGTGCCGCAAACCGCGGAAGCGATCACCATCAAATTTTTGCGCAACTTCGAGGGCTACATCTGGTCGTTCCCGCGCTGCGATCATCTGTCGGTGGGGATTTGCGGCAGCATGTCGGCGCATACGAGCGCGGAACTCCGGTCACACCTCAGCAAATTCGTTGATAAACAGCGGATCTCGACGGAAGGCGCGACGTTCTATAGCCACGTGCTTCCGTCTCCGCAAGAGCGCACGCTCTCAGAGCGGAGTGTGATCGGCAAGAACTGGGCGCTCGTCGGTGATGCGGCCGCGTGGGTTGATCCGCTGACCGGCGAAGGGCTTTTCTACGCGATGAAGTCGGGACATCTACTGGGGAAGGCGCTCGCGGAAGGCTGCCCGGAGAAGTATCCGGCCTGGGTAAAGGCTGCGTTCTCCGCGGAGTTGGAATTCGCGGCGCGGATCGTTCGCCGCTTCTATCGCGGCTCGTTCCTCGGCACTGCGGTTACAACGCGCATGGTGCAATTCATGCGCCGCAGTCCCGTGTTTCGCCAACTGATGGGCGATCTCTTCAGCGGCACGCAGGATTACACGAGCCTCAAACGACGGCTCTGGGGTCAGCTTGGCATTACTCTCAGCGACTTTGTCGCGAGCGTGCTGAACATCGAGCGCCCGGCTCACGCAACGGCTCCGCGCGGCAGCGCCGGTGCCGACTGACAGCGGTTCAAGACGGACCGCCAACCCCCATTTACTGACTCGTTCTTGCAGCACTACCGTCTTGGGGCATCTCATGGCATCTTTT
>JAFAZL010000655.1 GCA_019239815.1 Acidobacteriota bacterium | reverse complement strand
ATTGGAAAATAAAAATTGGCGAGGCGAACCTTGCCAGATTTTGAATAGTTTTTAGATTTACCTTTAGCTGAAGCGAAATTGAGATTGGGACACGGGAGAAAGAGCATGTTTCCTACGGATGTGGTGATTGTGGCAGGGGCGCGGACGCCGATGGCGCGGTACACGGGGTCGTTTTCGGATGTCTCGGCGATTGACTTGGCGGCGGTGGCGTCGAAGGAAGCAATCAAGCGGTCGGGAGTGGATGCGGCGGATTTCGATCACGCGATTTTCGGGAACGTAATGCAGACGAGTGCGGATGCTTTGTATGGGGCGCGGCATGTGGGATTGAAGGCCGGGCTGAAAGTGGAGACGCCGGCGGTTACGGTGAACCGGTTGTGCGGGTCGGGCATCGAGGCGATCACGCAGGGGGCGCAGAGAATTTTGCTGGGCGAAGCGGCGATGGTGTTGGCGGGCGGCATGGAAAATATGACGCAGGCGCCGTTTGTGATTCGCGGGGCGCGAAACGGATTGAAGTTGGGCGGCGGCGCGCTCGAAGACACGCTGATGGCAGGGTTGACGGATTCATTCTGTGGGTTGCCGATGGCGATGACCGCGGAGAAATTAGCGGAGCAGCAGGGGATTACGCGGAAAGATGCGGACTCGTACGCGTTGCGTTCACAGCAGGCGGCGGATGCGGCCTACAAAGCTTGTCGGATTCGCGAAGAGTTGGTTTCGGTGGAAGTGAAGCAGGGGAAAAAAGTGATCACGGTAAGCGAGGACGATCACCGACGTCCGGACACGACGATGGAGATTTTGGAGAAGTTGCCGCCGTCGTTTAAGAAGGATGGGATTGTCACCGCGGGAAATGCGAGCGGGATTGTGGATGGCGCGGCGGCGGTGGTGGTGACGCGCGAGAAGATTGCGAAGGATCGCGGGCTGAAACCGATCGGGCGGATTATTTCGTGGGCTACAGCGGGAGTTGATCCGAGCATTATGGGAATTGGGCCGGTGCCGTCGTCGCAGCGCGCGCTGAAGCTGGCGGGGCTAACGCTGGAGCAGATGGATCGCGTGGAAGTGAACGAAGCGTTTGCGGCGCAGTATCTGGCGGTCGAGAAAGTCTTGGGATTGAATCGCGACAAGACGAATGTGAATGGCGGCGCGATCGCGTTGGGGCATCCCCTGGCGGCGTCGGGAACGCGGCTGGTGATTACGTTGTTGAATGAATTGCGACGGAATGGGTTGCGCTATGGGTTGGCGACGGCTTGCATCGGGGGCGGGCAGGGGATTGCGATGATTGTGGAGAGCGTGAATTAGAAAAGAAAAGAAGAATTCACCACAGAGTACGCAGAGTTCACAGAGACGGAGTTCGAGGAAAAGGGAATATGGCGATTAAGAAGGTGGGCGTGGTTGGGTGTGGGTTGATGGGGTCGGGAATTGCGCAGGTTTGCGCGGCGGCGGGGTTTGAGACGGTGGTGCGCGAGGTGTCTCCGGAGGTTGTTGAGAAGGGGTTGAAGGGAATTGAGAAGAATTTGGCGCGGTTGGTGGAGAAGGGAACGATCACCGAGGCGCAGAAGGGTGAGATTCGCGGACGATTGAAGGGGACTACGGCAATTGAGGATTTGAAGGATTGCGATCTGGTGATTGAGGCGATCATCGAGCAATTGCCAGCGAAGCGGGAGTTGTTTGCGAAGCTCGATACGCTTTGCGCGCCATCGGCGATTTTTGCGAGCAACACTTCGTCGCTGACGATCACGGAAATTTCGACGGCGACGAAGCGGCCGGAACGATTTGTTGGGCTGCACTTTTTCAATCCGGTGCCGGTGATGAAGCTGGTGGAAGTAGTGCGAACGATTGCGACCGATCCGGCGGTGTATGAGGAGATGGTGGAGTTTGGCGCGAAGGTCGGGAAAGTGCCCGTGCGCGCGCACGACAGCACGGGATTTATCGTGAATCGGTTGCTGGTGCCTTATTTGCTGGATGCGATTCGCGCGTTGGAAGAAGGCGTGGGGTCGATTGAGGACATCGACAATTCGATGAAGCTGGGCTGCGGACATCCGATGGGGCCGCTGACGCTGCTGGATTTTGTGGGGCTGGATACGACGTATTACATCGCGAATATCATGTTTGAGGAGTTTCGTGAGAAGCGGTTCGCTTCGCCGCCGCTGTTGAAGAGGATGGTGCTGGCGGGATGGAACGGGCGCAAGGCGGGGCGCGGATTTTATGATTATGCGGATCCGAGCAAGCCGAAGGCGATGAAGTTTTAGAGCGGGCCTGCTCGCGGGTATTCGTGGTTAAGTTGGTCGGTTGAGTTACGGCTGAGATCCTTCGCTGCCTTTCGGGTGGCTCAGGATGACAACGTTTTGGGGGATCGATGGCGTTTGAGAATTTGCTTGTTGAGAAGCGGGATGGAATTGCGTTCATCACGTTTAACCGGCCGAAGGTGCTGAATGCGCTGAACCGGAAGACGGTCGAGGAACTTCGCGATGCGTTAGTGGACGCGCGCGACGATGCTGCGGTGCGCGTTTTGATTTTGACGGGCGCGGGCGAGAAGTCGTTTGTGGCTGGCGCGGATATTAGCGAGCTCGCTCAGAGGACGCCAGTGGATGGCAAGGATTTTTCCTTGTTTGGGCAGGGTGTATTTCATTTGCTGGAGACGCTGGGGAAGCCGTCGATCTGCGCGATCAATGGATTTGCGTTGGGCGGCGGTTGCGAGCTGGCGTTGTCGTGCTCGATCCGAATCGCGAGCAAGACTGCGAAATTGGGACAGCCGGAAGTGAAGCTGGGGATTATTCCGGGTTACGGCGGATCGCAGCGGCTGGCGCGGTTGTGCGGAAGGGCCTCGCGCACGAGCTTTGTTTGACGGGGGAGATGATTACAGCGGAAGAAGCGCAGCGCATCGGGTTGGTGAATCGGATTTATGAGCCGGCGGAACTTTTGCCTGCTGCCGAGGCGATGGCGAAGAAAATTATTGCGAACGCGCCGCTGGCGGTGAAATACACAATGGAAGCGATCGAGCGCGGCGTGGAGATGCCACAGGAAGAAGGATTGTTTCTGGAGGCGACGTTGTTTGGATTGTCGTGCGCGACGGAAGATATGCGCGAGGGGACGAAGGCGTTTTTGGAAAAGCGGCCGGCGAAATTTGAAGGCAAGTAGAGAGGACAGACGAGAAGAATGGCGGAGAAATTGAAGCCGGGGAAAATCGGCGGCGAGTTGAGCGGCTCGGGGCTGCGATTTGGGATTGTTGTGAGCCGATTTAACAATTTCATTACGGATCGATTGCTGGCGGCGGCGTTGGATGCGCTCGAGCGCGCGGGCGCGGCGGATGCCGATGTGGATGTCGCGCATGTGCCGGGTGCGTTTGAGTTGCCGCTGGCGGCGAAGAAGATGGCGGCGACGGGTCGCTACGATGCGCTGATTGCGATCGGGTGCGTTTTGCGCGGGGCGACTTCGCATTACGACTATGTTTGTTCGGAGACGGCGCGCGGGTTGCAGTTGGCGCAGATGGACAGCGGATTGCCGATTATTTTTTGCGTGCTGACGTGCGACACGCTGGAGCAGGCGATCGATCGCGCGGGCTTGAAGAGCGGGAACAAGGGATTCGAGGCGGGATTGGCGGCGATCGAGATGGCGCAGTTTTCGCGGAAGTTGCGAGGGAGTGCGGGAGCGGCGGGGTCTGCGTCGAGCGCACGCGCGAAGGCCGGGAAAGCGCGGCGAAAATAACGTGTCACTGCGCTCTAAGTCACGCGAATTTGCGATGCAGATGCTATTTCAGTGGGACATCAGCCACCAGGAGCCGAAGCGGCTCGAGGAAAAATTTTGGCGCGGCGCGAAGGCGGCGGACAACACGCGAGAGTTTGCGAATCTCTTATTTGAGGGTGCGGCTCGCGAGGCTACGGCGCTGGATGAATTGATCGTCAAACATGCGGAGAATTGGAAGCTGGAGCGGATGGCGATTTTGGATCGCGCGATTCTGCGGCTGGCGATGCATGAGCTGCGGACGAGCGATACGCCGCCGAAAGTTGTGATTAACGAAGCTGTGGAACTGGCGAAGAAGTTTTCGTCGGAAGAGTCGGGCGCGTTTGTGAACGGGATTTTGGATGCGTTTCGCAAGACGCTGCCGGCGGGCGCGGCGAGTTCGGCGGCGCAGTAGTTATTCTATTTTCGCCTTTGCGCGTTGCGATAAGCGCATGCGCGGCTTCTGTTAAAAACCACCGATTGTTCCTGCAAAAACCTGGACGGCAGCGCCGCTCACTCGCGGAACCAGCTTCTTGCCCGACTGCGTGACTTCGACTTCGATGTGGCTGGGGCGACCCATCTCTTCCCCTTGCAAAATATTGAGTGTGTGACCTGCGGAGAGTTTGCCGTGGCGCACGAGATACGCGCCGAGCGAGCCCGCCGCTGAGCCGGTGGCGGCGTCTTCGTATTGCTCCCAGGGCAGCATGCCGCGCGTAAAAACTTTTCCATTGCCACCGTTGGTGGTGAAGCAATAGGCCATCGCACCATTTTTGCCAATGACTTTGCGGAGCGCGGTCATGTTCATTTGGATTTTGGAGAGCGCCGCGCGACTTTTTAGTGGAACCATCAAGTTGAATAGGCCGGTGGAGACGAATTCGGACTCTAGCTTCGAGTCAAAATCTTTTGGAGCGAGGCCGAGCGCGGCGGCTAACGCTTTTTTGTTGGGCTTGGCCGGGCGAAATTTCGCTTCCATCTGCGTCATCGTTACGCGCTGCGGGCGGCCCTCTTTGAAGCGGATTTCAACCGGGAGCACGCCGGCACCGGTTTGTTGCTGAACGTGCACGCCGCCTTCCTGCGCGGGGACGACGCCGAGTTCGGCGAGAAGAAACCAGGTGCCGATGACGGGATGACCAGCGAGCTTTAG
>JAFAZL010000495.1 GCA_019239815.1 Acidobacteriota bacterium | reverse complement strand
AGAATGTCCACTCCCGGCACCGCGGCGATCTCCGCGATGTTCTTGATGCAGTCGGCCGTTTCGACTTGCAGCGCCACGATCGCGTTGTCGTTCCATCCGCCCGCATATCCGAGTAATCCACCTTTGTTCATGCTGCGCTGAGGAAAGTAGACGCTGCGCGTGCCGGCCGTCGGATATTTCGTGCAGCTCAGCGCCTGTCGCGCTTCTTCCGCGGTGTTGATGTAGGGCACAAGCACGCCATCGGCGCCCATGTCGAGCGATTGCTGAATACCGGGGCGATCGTTGTAGCCGCCAACGCGAACCAATGATTTTGCGCCGCCATTGCTGATGCCGGCGAGCATCGCGGAAAGGCGCTCGTAGCCCATGGGGCCGTGCTGCGTGTCGACGAGCAGCCAATCGTAACCGGAGTGCGCGAGCTGTTCGGCGACTGTGGGGCTGTGCGAATTGAGGAAGAGGCCGATCTTGGGTAGGCCCTCGCGAAGTTCTTTCTTGAAATCTGCGCCTGTGGCGGAGTCGGACATGGAAGCTCCTTTGAATGAGTGCGAATTTATTTGCCGGGAGAGTTTAGCCGAAAGTGAACGGTTGGTGGAAGCGTCAGGCTGGCTGAACTCGATAGAGCGCGCGTCGGGACAAATCAAAGGTAGCGCCGAGACCTAGCGCACAGAGTTTCGCAGATGAGAGCGGAGAGGATTGTCGAATAAAAGCGAAACGCCGCGGCCTCGATTGAAGACGCGGCGTTCGCGATAAAGTTGATATTGTTAGCGGGTCCGTCTCATTTATACGGGACGTAGCGCCACATATCGTCGAGGTGACCTATGCCGTTCGTGCCGGTGGAGTCGTAACCCAATCCGCCAAACAGCCAGAATTGACCCTTTCCATCCACCCAAGCGGTGGCGTTGCTGCGACCGCCCGGCGTGTCGGTATAGTGAGTCTTCCAGGCATAGGTTTCGTCACCATACGCACCGAGCTGCGCGCCGGTGTTCGACCCTTTCACCCAGGCCCAAGTGCCGAGTTGTCCCGGCGTTGAATTCGGAGTGTAAACCCAAAGGTCGTTGAGGGCGCCATTTCCGTTCGTGCCGGTAGAATCGAGCCCCCAACCGCCAAACAGCCAAAGGCTGCCGTTAGTGTCGATCCAACCGCTTGCTGCCCATCGTGAACCAGGGAAAGCTCCAGTGAGCGAGATCGGTGAGCAGGAAAGTGGCGCGTCTCCAACGGCGAGTCCGCACGTTCCCGCCGCGATCTGCGTCGCCGCCGAGCCTACGACCGGCTGAGATGGATAGCTTCCAGTCTGATTTGCAATCTTTGATCCGGCTACCCAGGTCCATTGGTTGGCTGCGATGTTATACAACCAGAGATCATTCAGGATTCCGGGATTGATAGTGCCGCCGGTACCTACCGAATCTAGTCCCTCACCGCCAAAGAGCCAGAGATTGCCGTTAGCGTCGGCCCAGCCGACGGCTTCCTGACGGCCGCCCGGCATGTTTGTAGATGCGGCGGTGCCCTGCGTGCCGTAGTTACCATCTTGGTTGCGTACGTTGGTGGTGCCGCCGGAAACCCAAACCCACGCTCCGCTGGTATATTCCCACAGGTCATTTAGGAATCCCGAGTTGCCGCTGCCGTCATAACCGTAACCGCCAAAAAGCCAGAAGTTCCCAGACGCATCGGTCCAAGAAACGGCGTTCGTGCGTGCACCCGGAACGAGAGTGCCGCCGGTGTAAACGCCTGCCTGATCCTCAGCAGCGGTGCCGCTGACCACCGACCAGGTTCCTTCAGTCGTCGTGTAGTCGGACGCGTTCAGGCCGGCAGTGTTGTACATCCAGAAATCGTTCAGAAAACGGTGACCGGCATCTGATCCACCGAAGAGCCAGAAGTTTCCACTCGTGTCCTTCCACGTGGCAGAGCCGAGCCGGGCACCAGGGACCTGGTTCAGTCCACTGTAGACGCCGCCTTGGCCTTCGCTTTGGGCATTCGCCTGGACGATTGCACCCCGCGTCGTCATTCCCACGGTCGTCGTGTCATAGCCACCGATGAGTTGCCACTGGCAGCCATCTATGAAGGCCACGCAAACCCACATATCGTTCATGGGAGCGTTGTGTACGGTGGGTGACGTAGCGCCCGTCAATTCGAAACCGTCGCCGCCGAATAGGAACATGTTGCCAGAGCTGTCCGTCCATCCGGCTGCACCGTATCGTGTGCCGGGCGTGTTGGTCAGAGGGTTGGGAGTTGGAGTTGTTGGTGTTGGCGCGCTCGTCGGAAACTGGCCATATTGCGGCGTCCCGTCGAAACCTGCCGTCTTGCCACCATCAATCCAAGTCCAGTCATTGTGGCCGCAATCGACCACGATGTTCGTCACATTCGCCGTGACGACGCCTTTATAGCCCCAAAGCGTGCAGCCGTTGTTCTGGCTGCTCGGTGCGTGAAAGACAGAGATTTCATACCCGTCGTTGAGGGCTTCCTGGGTTGCGAACTGGAATGGCCCGTTTTGGCTAATGTTGAGCGTGTTGCCCAGGTTGTTCTGGATCTGGAAGCTGTTGTCGGTCAGCGGCAAATTGATTTGGCTCGGCGGCGTCGGCGTCTTACCGGCAAGGCCGACAACCTGACCGCCAACCGTAAAGGTTACCGCCGCGCAATTTACGACAATGCTTGTGACGTTTGCGGTCGCCGTGCCGGAGCCAGTGCCCGTCTGAACGGTGCAGGTTTGCGCAGGGCTGGTGGGTTGCGTGGAGACCGTAGCTGCATACGCAGTACCCGTTGGAAGTTGCGTCTTGAAAGTGAATGCGCCGTTGCCGGTCGGCGTGAGGTTGTCGCCGCCGTTGTCCTGAAGGACCAGACCGGTGCCGACAAGTCCGCTGATGTTTCCACCAATGGTGAAGCTATTGACGCAGGCAACCGGGATGCCAGTGACGTTCGCCGTCGCGATGCCGGAACCACCTGTGACCGTGCAAAGTTGGTTGGGGCTCGTCGGCTGCGTCAGGACTGTGACCGCATACGCGCCGTTCACCGTCGTCTTGAAATTGTAGGAACCGTTTGCGGTGATCGTGAGGCTGTCGCCGCCGTTATCCTGAAGCACGAGACCCGTGCCGGTGAGGCCGGTAACTGTGACGCCGATCTGTGCATTGCTTGCCGCGGTTGTACAGGTGATGTTGACGGAAGTCACGTTGGCTGATGCCGTGCCCGATCCGCCGGTAACTGCGCAGCTCTGCGCGGGATTGGTCGGCTGGGTCGCAACGGTGACGGCGTAGGCGCCGCCGCTCGTGATGCCTGACGGGAACACAAACGGACCCGACTTGGTGATCGTCAGGTTGTCTTTGCCGTTATCCTGGAGCACGAGGCCAGTGCCGGACAGACCGGTGACGCTGCCGCCGATTGTAAATCCCGAGCCCGAGCCGGACCCGCCGTTCGACGTGGAACTCGCTGGCAAGCCGCTGCACCCCGCCACAGCTACCGCGGCAGCAAGCAATTGCAATCCGAAAATCGATTTCAGCCCAGACTTCATAATGTCGTGCTCCTTAAGACGGCGCGGCATTTCCAGGAATCCTTGCGGATGAGTGCTGGTTGCTGCGACGAATTCAACCGAATCTTTCCCGCCCTTTGGCGGCTGACATTCCCCACCGGAGCCACCGCGCGAGCGTGCGGTGAAATGCCGCGGAAATTTGAGCAGCGAGGAGATTCCGCGCGACACCCGTGGTAATGCAGGAGCAGAGTAGGGTTCAGTACTCATAGGCGCAATTACTTTTGCCGTCTATCGTGCTTAGCTTGGTAATTACCCCTAGGGACAGGCGAAACGCAGATGAGAGTTAACTAATTGAGGAATAAGGAGTTGTTGCTAGCGACTGTGATCTGGACTCACTTCCACGCGCGCGGCGGGCAGCCCGGCATAGTAACCCTGGCGCGTCTTAACAGTAACGGCTGGGCGGGTCACGCGGACCTCAACTTTGTGGTACGGATCAGCAGCATGGATGGCTCGCGGCACATATGCAAGCGTGTATTCGTGACGCGCCTCTTCCGTGATTTGTGCGTAGAGTTTTTCGATTTTTTCGCTGCTACCAGCGTAGTAGATATCACCGCCGGAGTCGTTCGAATAACTGGTGAGGCGCTGAAATTTTCCTTTGGTGAGACTGTTGCCCACAGCCAGGCTGTAAACAGAAATATTGTCGTGAAGCAGGGCCTGAAGCGAATCTTGGTATGTGAAGCGATTGAACTGCGGGCCGTTCACTCCATCGGAAACGATGAGAATGATTTTGCGCCGCGCGAGGCCACGATCGTGAAGCAGTTCGGCGGCGGAATGGACGGCGTCATCAAGAGCTTTGGTCGGGCGCGCGCCCGTTTTGAGCGGCACTCTCATCGCGGGCTCGCCGACGGTTAGTGCGTGGTCGGAAGGGGAGCCGACATAAGGCGGCGGGACGAACTTGCTCGGGGCGCTGCGATCCTGAATGCGCACAAGATCAGCCCAGATTTTGTCGAGGTCGCTGGTGAAATGCTCGCCGGGATAAAACTCAAGATCAAAGCGGCAGACAATAACTTCGTCGTTGGCGCTGATGCCCGCGGTGATGGCTTTGAGGGTGGGTGCCATCTGCGCGGCGTCTTTGGATTTTAGATCGTCATCGATGAGCACGACCAGCGAGAGCGGGAACGCTTCTTCGGTGAAGACGTCGATCGATTGCTCGACGTCATCGTCGAAGATGCGGAATTCGGATTCGCTGAGATCGGGGACGAGGTCGCCGAGTTGGTTTTTCACGGTGACAGGAAGGACTACGAGGTCGGAGTTTACCGAGATTTTATTTTGGGCATCGGATTGGGGCATTGAGGGCGAGGGAGTTGCGGCAGCGGGACTGGACGCGGGGTTCGGCGCCGGCGCCGACTGGGCAAACAGGCAGCTCGCGGCGAAGAACACGATGAAGAAGCGGCGTAGCATGACCTTGAACCCCGGGAGCATTGATTATACTCAGACGCGGAATTCGGGGAAAACGTGGCCCCGTAGGTCGCCAGTCGGAGAAGGTTCAGGAGTGATATGGCAGAAGACGGCGGATTTTGCTGCAACATGAATGCGATGACGCGCGAGGAGCGCGGTCGCTATGAGATTTTGCGTTCGAAGCTGGAGACGGGAGTTATTTCGGTGGCAGAGCTCGCCGATGGGTATGGCTTGCGTTTGCGAGACGGAGCGATTGCGCCAGAGGAATTGGTGGAGTGGATCGCATTTGAGCAGAAATGCTGTCCGTTTTTTACGCTGACGGCCAGCGAGCAGGCTGGATCACTGATTTTACTGATCACCGGCCAAGATGGAGTGAAAGAATTTATTCGAGCGGAGTTCAGCGCGATCCGGTTTAAGTAACGCCGTCCAGTTGTGGGGCGGGCTAAAGCCCGCCCCACAAAAAGGGATGTTCAGGGATCGCGAATTAGCGAGCCACGACTTCTAGCTTTGCTGTTGTTACGTCCACGGAGTTGCCGCCGACCAACAGCGTGAAAGTCCCGGGCTCGACGACGCGGTGCATGTCGCGATTTAGGAAAGACAGTTCGTCGGGGCCAAGCGTGAATTCAACCGTTTTCGTCTCGCCTGGATTCAGCGAGATGCGGTGGAATCCGCGCAACTCTTTGACCGGGCGCGTGACGGAACTGATCTCGTCGCGAATGTAAAGTTGCGCGGTTTCGTCGCCACGGACCGAACCGGTGTTGGTGACATCGGCGGTCACGGTCGTGCGGCCCTGCGGGCCGATCGAATCGGGCGTTGCACGGACGTTCGAATATTTAAAGGTCGCGTAGCTGAGTCCCCAGCCGAAAGGGAAAAGCGGGAGCGTGCTGCTGTCGAGGTATTCGCGTTTGCCGGATGGCTTTTGGTAGTAGTAGACGGGAAGTTGGCCGACCGAGCGCGGAATCGTGACCGGCAATTTTGCGCCGGGATTGTAGTCGCCGAAGATCACGTCGGCGATGGCGGTGCCGCCTTCCTGGCCGAGATACCAGCCGTCGAGGACCGCGGGCACGTGCTCGGCGATGTAGTTGATCGTGTTGGGGCTGCCGTGTTGCAGGAACACGACGGTCGGCTTGCCGGTGGCGAGAATCGCTTTCACCAAGTCGTCTTGATTTCCATATAGATCGAGATTGGTACGATCTCCGGGGTGGTTTACGGCCCAGGCTTCGCGTGAGGTTTGCTCGTTGCCGCCGAGCGCCAGCAATACGATGTCGGCTTTCGCGGCGACTTTGGCGGCTTCATCGATGCGCTTGGCGTTGAGCGCGGGGTCGCCGAGGACGACTTTGTCGGCGTCCCAGTCGGGATCGGTCTCGGTAATTTTGCTTCCGAGAGAATAGAGAACTTCTGACGAGCGTCCGACTTTCGTTTTGATCGCTTGCAGGAAGCTCACACCTCGGCCGGGTTGGTTGCTGTAGCCGCCGAGATGAATTTCGGCGGCGTTGGGGCCGATCACTGCGATGCGCTTGTATTTTCCTTTTGATAGCGGGAGCAGATTGTTGTCGTTTTTCAGCAGGATGATCGATTCGTGCGCCGCTTTCAGCGCCAGCGCCTGATGCTCGGGGCTGTTCGTAATTTTGTCGGCGTAGTCGGCGTTCGAATTCGGATCTTCGAACATGCCAGCCAGGAATTTTGCGCGGAGCATGCGTGTGACGGATTCGTTGATCGCAGCTTCGGAGATTTTGCCGGCTCTCACCTGTTCGACGAGCGTGCCGTACGTTTGATTGAACGGAAGCTCGACGTCGACGCCGGCTTCGAACGCCAAGCGAGCTGCTTCTTCTTGATTGGCGACGATGTGATGGACGGTGCGGAGCTCTTGCGGGCCGAAATAGTCGGATGTGATGAGGCCGGCGAACCCCCATTCCCCTCGTAGCACGTCAATCAACAAGTGTTTGTTGCTGTGGTTGGGGATGCCGTCGATTTCGTTGTAAGAGGGCATCACGGTAGCGACGTGTGCTTCTTTCACCGCGGCTTCGAATGGTTTCAGCCAATATTCCCGAATCACCCGTTCGGAATAGAGTGC
>JAFAZL010000645.1 GCA_019239815.1 Acidobacteriota bacterium | reverse complement strand
TCTCCGCCGCCGCTTGTTCAAATGAAACCCCAGGCGCGAGACGCCCGATCGGAAAGAGCCAGCGATTGTCGTGGCGCCCGCGGTCCTTCGTGGTGAAAGACAAAGGAAGCCAAGCTTCGGCCGGCATCGGATAGTCGAATCCCTTTTTCATTACTCCGACAACCGTGAAGCTCTTTCCGTCAACCTTGACGTTTTTTCCAAGAATCTTTGGATCGGAGGCATAGCGCTGCTCCCAGAGCGCGTGACTCAGAATAATTTCCTGGTCCTTGCCGACTTCTTCCTCTTCCGGCAGGAACGCGCGGCCCATGGCGAGTGGCACGCCGATCGTCTCGAAGAAATTGGCCCCGACGTGAAATGCCTGGACTTTCTGCGGCTCGCTATCGCCGGTGAGGTTCACTTCGTCCCACATGTACGCGGTGATGCGATCGAACGACTTGGCCTGTTTTTTCCAATCAAAGTAGGTCGCAGGTGCGATTGGAACGTAATCGACTGCCGCGAATCCGCCGCCTTCGCTTTGCGCGTGTTTGTCGAGGAGCGCAACGTATCTGTCGGCGTTCTCGAAGGGAACTGGATGCAGCAGGAACGCTTCCGCCATGCTGAAGATGGCGGCATTCGCGCCGATGCCGAGCGCCAATGCCACGATGCAGACCAGCGACACGAGCCGGTTCTTCATCAACATCCGGACGCCGAAACGTACATCCTGCCAGAGTGCCTGCATCGTTCCTCCGTATGAGCGCGCGAAGCACGCGGCTCACCTAAGGGACTAACGTATTCTTGCTGGAATTGTTTCCAGCAATTGGACTACGCCCGTTCGCCAGCCAGAAGTAACCTGAGACGAAACTTCCGAAGGCCTGAATGTGACAAGGGCGCGCCGAGGCGCGCCCTTACAGCCATACGATTTCGCTTCCGCCGGGAGAGGTACCTCTGCCCGGCGATGGACAACGCTAGGAGCCTTACGCCCCGACGCGCGCTTCCTGGGTCTCTTCGACGATGCGGCCGTCGAACAGGTGAATCGTGCGCTCGGCGAAGTTCGCATAGCGCTGGTCGTGAGTCACCATGCAGATCGTCGCGCCGTTGCGATGCAAGTCGCGCAGCAATTCCATCACGGCTTCGCCGTTCTTGGAGTCCAAGTTTCCCGTAGGCTCGTCGGCCATGAGGATGAGAGGATCGCCGACCAACGCGCGGGCCACGGCGACGCGCTGTTGCTGACCGCCTGATAGCTGCGAGGGATAGTGACGAAGGCGGTGGGCCATACCGACGCGCTCCAGCGCATTCTGGACCTTCTGCTTGCGCTCGCTCGAGCTGGTGCCTCGATAGGTGAGCGGCAGCTCGACGTTCTCGTACACCGTGAGGTCGCCGATCAGGTTGAACGCCTGGAAGATGAAGCCGATCTCGCGATTGCGGATGCGGGTGCGCTCGCTGATGGAGAGGTTCGCCACCGGCTGGCCGTTGAGCCAGTAGTTACCTTCGCTTGGCGAATCGAGCAGGCCGAGAATCGACAGCAGCGTTGACTTGCCGCAACCCGAGGGGCCCGCGATCGAGATGTAGGTGCCTTTCTTGATCTCGAGGTGAATTTCCTCGAGGGCGTGGGTCTCGACCTCATCGGTCAAGAACACCTTTTTCACGCCTTCCATCTTGATCAATGTTGGTGCGTTTGGGTCGAGCATGGGCTCTCCTTAGAGTCAGAAGCTGGAAATTGGAAGTTGGAAATTCGAAAACCTATCGGTTCCGAAATCCCTCACCTTAAATTCGCTTTGTCGGTTCGACACACGGTCGCTCTTCAATAAGCAAGACGATGTATAGACGACAAATGTTCCTAAACTTCTCGTACCGGTACCTGAATTCCTGGCCTTATTCATAACGGAGCGCCACCAGGGGGTCTACCCTCGTCGCCCGGCGCGCTGGAAAATATGCCGCCGCCAAAGCCACCAAGGCCATGAATACTAGAGAGACGCCAACCGTAGCCGGTTCGAAAGCCTTAACCCCGTACAGCATGGAATTCAACAGCTTGCCCAGGCCATATGTCAATGGGAGACCAATTGCAACCCCGATAAGAAGCAGCCAGGACATCTCGCCGAGGATCATTTTGCCTACGTTAGCGGCGTCCGCACCCAGGGCCATTCGAATACCAATCTCCCGGATTCGCTGCGTGACGCCGTGGGCTAGCAAGCCGTAAATGCCAATCGCGGCGAGGAGCGCGGCGAGGCCGCCGAAGATTTCGGAGAGCGTTGCGATCAGCCGGTCGTTGGCGAGCTGGCGTTCGATTTGCGCTTCGAACGTGCGCATGTTCGTCACAGGCAAGCTCGCATCGAGTTCGCTAACGACGATGCGAACCGAATTCGAAAGCTGCGTCGGATCTTGCGTCGTTCGAACGTAATAGGTCAAACGTCCAACGTTGGCTTCCTGTGGATAGGGAACGTAAACAAACGGCTTGATCTCCTCGTCCTTCATACCTTCATGGTGGCTATTTTTCACGACGGCGACGATTTCCATGTCCGGCGGATGATCGGTCGAATGGCCAAAGCGAAGGTGACGCCCCACGGCATTACCGGCTGGGAAAAACATCTTCGCGAACACTTCGTTGATGATCGCGACTTTCGGGCTGCCGAGCACATCGGCGCGCGTAAATTCGCGGCCTGCAAGGAGTGGAATCCCCATGTTGGAGAAGTGGCCCGGACCAATGGCGTTGCGAAGCACGTGCTTCGTACCACGCTCTTCGACGGGCTCGCCCTCGACATCCACGTTGGAGCCTCGATCGCTGTAGTCCATCAGTTCTTCCGAGGCGCTACTGACAGAACGGACGCCCGGAAGCGCGGCAAATTTTTCGTCCAAATTCCTGAAGAGTGCGGAGCTTCGCGCGTCGTCGTATCCAAGAAGCCGCGGAGCGATGGTGAATTGCAACATGTGATCAGTCCGCAGGCCGAGATCGGTGTGCTGCGCGTTGAAGAGACTGTGCGCGAAGGCGCCTGCGGCGGTGACGAGCAGCAGCGTCATTGAGACTTGGCAGATCACCAGTCCTTGACGCAAACGCTGATGGCTTGTGCCGAGAGACGTTGTGCCCGCCTGTTCTTTCACGCTCGAAACCAATTCATTCCGCGTCGCGCGCAGAGACGGAGCGATTCCGAACAGCGCGACGCAAAGGCCCGCGACCCCAAACGTAAACGCGAGGACTGCGGGATTGAGATTCCCTGATAGCCCATCGGCGATGCCGTTTTCCGAAGCGAATTTAGCGAGCGCGGAACTCGTCCACGAAGCGATCAGCAAACCAACAATCGCGCCTGCGCCGCCGAGTAGGAGCGACTCGACGAGAAGCTGGCGCACAAGTTGCAAGCGGCCCGCACCCAGCGACAAGCGGATGCCGATTTCACGCTGGCGCGAGGCCGCACGCGCCGTCAGCAGGCCCGCGACATTGGCGCACGCGATCAAAAGAACCAGACCGACCATGCACATCAGCGCGATGAGTTGATTTCCATTGCCCTGCGCAAGTCCCTGGCGTCCGTGCGAACCGGGGCGAAGAATCATTTTGCGGGCGAGGAAAGCGGCTTGCTCTTTGTCATTCCAACCGGTGAAGAGCGGCAGTTCGTCGCGAAGAAGCGCGCTGAAAGCGGGCTGCAAGCCTGCAGAAGCTTGTTGTAGCGACATCTGCGGCTTGATGCGGCCAATCAGTTTGATCCAGTTGTCGTTATGACGCGTGAGGTCGCGCGGCGGGACGTCCAGCGAAGCGAGCATCGTGATGGGAATATAAAGCTCTGGAATGTAGCCGGGCTGCGTGCCATCGAAGGTCGAATCGGTGACGCCGACGATGGTCATCGGCTTGTTGTTGACGAGAATGCCCTGATTCAGGATCCCTGGATCGCTGCCGAATCGAGACTTCCAGCACCCGTAAGACAGCACCACCACGGGCGCGGCACCGGGTGTCGCCGTGTCGCTCGGCTCCAGAGTGCGCCCCAGCGCGGGTTTTACGCCCAGGGTGTCGAAGAAGTTTCCCGAGACAACGTAGCCTTCGACGCGATCGGTGTGGCCGCGATAGGTCAAAGCAGCGCCATACGGGTCCATTGCTGCCAGACCCGAGAAGACCGGATTGTGGTCCCGCAAGGCTGTATAGAGAGGGTAGGAAAAGGACTCGGAGCCTTCTTCGCCGGGGCCGTTGTTTTCGTCGGAGCTGACGTGTCCCTGTCGCGGCCCAGGCGAGTAGAGCAGCACAAGTTGATCGGGATTGGGAACCGGCAGGCGGCGCAGGATAACCTGCTGCAGAATCGTGAAGATACCGGCGTTAGCGCCGATGCCCAGAGCCAAGGTGAGAACGGCAATCGCGGTGAATGCCGGGTTCTTGCCCAGCATTCGAGTACCGAACCGAACATCGCGCCACAGGCCGTTCACAACTTCTCCTCAAGAGAGAGTCGTCTGTTGCTGGTAATGACGTCACTCGGGCCTAAATCGTTTTCAGAAATCCACAAGATTCGAGGCGTCTCACCGTGCCAGCAACGGCTCGCTATTCGTACCGAAGCGCCACCAACGGATCGACGCGGGTTGCGCGGCGCGCTGGAACGTAGCAGGCCACGACGGCGACGATGGCGATCAAGACCAGGCCGACCGCGTAAACCGACGGGTTCGAAGCCTTGACCCCGAAAAGCAAGGACTCGCTGAGCCGCGCGAGCACATAGGCCAGCGGCAGGCCCACGACGACGCCCACGATAAGCATCGAGCCGACTTCCTTCACGATGAGCTTGCGGATGTCGCCGGCTTCGGCGCCGATGGCCATGCGAATTCCGATCTCGCGGGTGCGCTGTACGACGAGAAATGCGAGTACGCCGTAGATGCCAAGCGCCGCGAGCATTGCGGCGAGTCCAGCGAACGCGCCGGAAAGAACTGCGACCATGCGCGCGCTGAACAAATCCTCTTCGACGATCCGATCCATCGTCTTCAGGTTATAGACCGGAAGGTTGGGATCGGTATCTCGCACAACAGATTGCATCGCCGAGGCCAGCTGTAGCGGGTCGCGCTCGGTGTTCACGTAGAAGCTCATCGCATAAAGGCTGTCGCGTTGCGAGTATGGGACGTAGACGTAAGGATTCGGCGTGACAGATTTGACGTGGTCCTGATTCATGTCGCGCACGATGCCGACGATGGTGATATCGGGCTTGACCTTGTCGCCTCCGCCGAAACAGAACTTCATTCCGATCGGGTTGCGTCCGGGGAAAAATCGCTTGGCAACGGTTTCGCTGATGACGGCGACTTTCGGGGCGGTGGCGTTGTCGGCTTCGGTGAGGTCGCGGCCGGAGACCAGCGGGACCCGGAATGTGGAGAAGTAGGTCGGGCCGGCGGCGATGTAGTTGACGGTCTGCAGATCTTCGGGAACTTCGGCGCCGCCTTCGGCAGTGATGTTGCTGCCGGAGGTATCGCCGGTCAGCGCGCCGAGTTCGGAAGACGTGACGCTGTGCACGCCGGGGAGCGCGGCGAGGCGAGCGCGCAAATCATCGATGAGATGTATCGTTCGTTTACTGTCGTAGCCGTTCAACGACGGTGAAATCGTGAAGCTGATGACATGCTCGGTGCGGAGGCCCAGGTCGACGTTGCGGAGATTCCAGAGCGTTTTGGTGAAAAGCGCAGCTCCGGCAAGCAGCAGCAGCGTGAATGCGACCTGCCCGGCGACGAGGATCTTGCGGAAGCGGACGTGGGCGACGCTGGCCGAGGATGTCGAACCCTGGTCCTTGATGACGTCGGTAACAGAATTGCGCGTAACGCGCCAGGCGGGGAGAACGCCGAAGAAAATTCCAGAGAGCAACGTGGCTGCGATGGCGTAGAGAAGCACGGACGGATCGAGCTGCGCCTTCAGCCCGTCGATGCTTGCGTTGGCCGTGACGATCGGCACCAATTCAGAGATCAGCCACGAGCCGATGGCGATGCCAACGATGCCACCGGCGAGCGCGCAAAGCATGCTTTCGATGACGAGCTGCCTCACGATGCGACCGCGCGTCGCTCCCATGGCACTGCGAATGGCGAATTCGCGTTGACGTGCGGCGCCACGAGCGAGAAGCAGGTTCGCGACATTCGTGCACGCGATAAGAAGCACCAGTGCAACCATCGCGAAGAGGATCATCAACTGGGGACCAGAATCGCGCTGGGTGACGTTCCGTCCGCGTGCGCCTGGCTCGATTACGATCTGTTTCGCGAGGAATGCCTGGCGCTTTTGTTCGTTGAAGCTGGTCTTGGTGACGTTTTCTTCGAGCAGTGGGTGATATGCGGCGTTCAGTCGCGCACGGGCCTGCGCGTCGTCGATCCCGGGTGCGCGGCGGCCGAGCACCTTCATCCAATAATCGTTCCATTCGGTGAGCGCGCCATCGTCGAACGTCATTTGTTTTGCCATCGACATCGGGACGAAGACGTCGGGCGTCTGGCCAACTTGCACGCCGGTGAAACCGTTGCGCGAGACGCCAACGATGGTCATCGGAACGTTGTTGACGAGAATTGTTTTGTTGAGAACGTTCGGGTCGGCCCCGAAATGGCGCGTCCAATAGTTGTAGCTAAGAACGGCGAGTTGGTCGCCGCCGGGAGATTTGTCGTCTTGTTGGTTGAAAACGCGGCCGATGGCGGGCGTGACACCGAGAACGTCGAAATAATTTCCGGTGACGAGTTCTAGGCGACCGCGCTCCGTTTGTCCCTGCGAGGCAAGGCTGGCATCAGAAGACGAGCGCGCGAGGAGGCCGATGACGTTGGCGGCGCCATCGCGCAAGCCCTTGTACATTGGATAAGAGAAGGACTCGGAGTCGTCCCCGTCGCTGGAGACGCGGCCGGTCTTGGGGCCGGGGTTGTGAACGACCACGAGTTCGCTTGGGTTGCGCACGGGAAGCCTGCGCAGCAGGACTTGATCCATCAAGCTGAAGATGGCGGTGTTGGCCCCGATGCCGAGGGCGAGCGTCACGACGGCGATGATGGTGAAGCCAAGATTTTTTCGGAGAACCCGGAGACCGAAGCGGATGTCTTGCCAGAGTGTATACATCGGTTGACCTATTCGTTCCTCAGTGCGACGAGAGGGTCGGCGTTGGCGGCGCGCCACGCGGGAATGTAGCAGGCGGCTGTTGCGACCGCCACCAGCGCGAGCGCTACGGCGGCGAAAGTGAGCGGATCAGTGGCGCTGACGCCGAAGAGTTGATTTTTCAAGACGCTCGAAATTGCGAGCGTTCCTACAAGACCCACGACGATTCCCGCGAGCGCGAGTGAGACGCCGCTCCGCAGCACCATGCTGATGATATCGCTGCGTTCGGCGCCGACGGCGACGCGGATGCCGATTTCGTTGCGGCGCTGCTCCACGCTGTAGGAGATGAGGCCGAAGAGGCCGACCGTTGCGAGGAGCAGGCCCGCTGCGGCGAAGACCGAGACGAGCGTGCTCGTGAATTTTCGCTGGGCGACGGAGGCTTCGACATAGTCGCGCATCTCGCGCGCTTTGTAGATGGGGAGCTCGGTGTCGAGCGCGCGAAGTTGTTCGCGAATTGCGGGGAGCAGATTCATCGGCTCGCCTTGCGCGCGGACGACGATGTTCATCGTTCCGAGCGCGACTTGGTCATAAGGGACGTAGCACTCGGCTTCGTTGGGCTGCCACAGGTTGCGATGGTGCACGTCGCCGACGACGCCGACGATTTCGCGCATCTTTGACTCACCGCTGTCCGCAACATCGGGTTTGATGTGCTTGCCGATGGGATTTTCGTTCGGGAAATATCGGCGAACCAGCGTTTCATTGACGAGAACTACGGGCGCAGCGGTTCGTTGATCGCGCATCGTGAGGTCGCGGCCGGAGATCAGCGGGATGTGCATCGTCTCGATGTAGTCCTGCGCGACGACGCGGAAGTGGACACGCGGCCGGTCGCTTGGAGCCATCGGGCGGCCTTCGATATCGAAGGAGGTGCGGATGATGTCGTCGCTCATCGGCAAAGGGATGACGCCGCTGGCGCTCTGAACCCCGGGCACGTTGCGGACGCGCTCGAGCAGTTCACGGAAAAAGATGATGGATTGCTCGGGCTTGCCGTACCGCGCGTCGGGCAAATCGAGATTGAACGCCATC
>JAFAZL010000354.1 GCA_019239815.1 Acidobacteriota bacterium | reverse complement strand
GGTTCTTTCGCTCACTTTCGGTACCCAGCTACGTCCTGTTAGGAACAATGGGGTATGCGGGCGGAGGACTCCATGAATGCATTTCGGCGTTACGGATTGCTCGCGATCGTCATTCTCACGGTTTGTGTCGAGGCTCGACCTCAAGCGCCAACTTCTCCTCCCGATTCGTCGCGCAAGCGCGAGCATTTTCGCAATGCGGAAGTCATCTATGACTGGGTGACGAACGCGCAGGGCCAAAAAATCCGCACGTTTGTCACACATCCAAAATCCGCGGCGTCGGGCAAACTTCCCGCGATATTTTTTGCAGGCTGGCTCAGCTGCGACAGCGTCGAATATCCCGACGGTGAGACCGACGGGTTTGGAGCCATCTTTTGGCGAATCATCGAGCAATCCGGATTCGCTACTGTGCGAATGGACAAGCCTGGAGTCGGCGAGAGCCAGGGCGATTGCGCGACGACGGATTTTCAAACGGAGCTGTATAGCTACCGAGCCGCGTTTGACTCTCTGGCGAAGTATTCGTTCATCGACACGAACAAAGTTTTCGTGCTGGGGTTAAGCAACGGCGGAGGCACGTCACCTCTCACCGCCGAACATCATCCGGTTCGCGGATACATCGCCGCGTCGTCGTGGGGACGGACTTGGTACGAGCACATGCTCGAAAACGAACGTGCCCGGCTGTCGCAGAACAAGAGTTTGTCGGCCGGGGAAATCAACGATGCAATGAAGAAGTTCGTCGGATTTTATGAGTTTTATCTGATGCGGGGTAGGAAGCCGGGCGAGATCATCGCAGAACATCCGGACTGGAAATCCTTGTGGTACGACAAACCCGATGGACAATACGGCCGACCGGCGGCGTTCTACCAACAACTCGAGGCTCTCAATCTTGGGAAGGTATGGAGCGATGTCGATGCGCCGGTGCTCGTGATTCACGGTGGCGCCGATACCGTTATGAGCGTCAACGACAGCCGCGCCATCGCTGAGACTGTGAATCGGGTGCATCCAAGACGCGCACGTTACGTCGAGATCGCCGGCGCAAATCACCTACTCGAAGTCAGCGGGAAACTCAGCGATCTGGCCGTACCGACGATGCTGGGCTGGTTGAAACAGCGAGCGGCAAGTCACCCGGCACAATAGCGACTCCGCGGGCGAGTCATTGAGTCTTCAGCAGTTTTTCGAATTCGGATTCGGTGAGGATGGGGACGCCGAGGTCTTTGGCTTTGTCGTATTTGGAGCCGGGGTCGGTGCCGACGACGACGTAGTCGGTTTTTTTGCTGACGGAGCTGGAGATTTTGCCGCCGTGTTGCTGGACGAGTTCGGCGGCTTGTTCGCGGGAGCGGTTGGCGAGGCCGCCCGTAAAGACGAAGGATTTGCCGGCGAATTTCTGGCTTTTGACGACGCGCTTTTCGGCGGTTGGCTTGACGCCGTACTTGTCGAGCTTCTTGATGATTTTCTGGTTGGCGGGCTCGGAGAAAAATTCAGCGATGCTGGCGGCGACTTTCGGGCCGACTTCGCCGACTTCTAAGAGTTGCTCTTCGGTTGCGGCGGCGAGTTCGTCAAGCGACGAGAAATGCGCGGCGAGGAGCTGTCCGGTGCGTTCGCCGATCATTCGAATTCCCAGAGCGTAGATGAGGCGAGCGAGGGAGGCTTTTTTACTGGCTTCGATTTCGTCGAGGAGATTTTGCGCCGATTTTTCGGCGAAGCGTTCGAGGTCGATGAGCGTGTCGAGTTTCAGCGTGTAGAGATCGGCGACGTCTTTGACGAGGCCCTTGCCGACGAGTTGATCGACGATTTTGTCGCCGAGGCCGTCGATGTCCATGGCGTGGCGGCTGGCGAAATGCAGCAAGGATTCGCGGCGCTTCGCGGGGCAGGCGGCGTTGACGCAGCGGTAGGCGACTTCATCTTCGGCTTTGTGAATTGCGCTGCTGCACTCAGGACACTTCTCCGGCATTTGAAACGGGCGGCGATTGGCGCCCTCTTTCATCACTTTCAAAACGTGCGGGATGACTTCGCCGGCGCGTTCGATCAGTACGGTGTCGCCGATTTGCAGGCTGAGGCGCTCGATTTCGTCCATGTTGTGGAGCGTGGAACGGCTGACAGTGACGCCTCCGACTTGCACCGGTTCGAGGTGGGCGACGGGCGTGAGTGTACCGGTGCGGCCGACTTGCACGCGGATGTCGTTGACGACAGTGGTTTCCTGGCGCGCGGGATATTTGTAGGCAATGGCCCAGCGCGGGGCTTTGGCGGTAAAGCCCAATTCGCGCTGGATCCCTGTGGAATTGACCTTGATGACGACGCCGTCGATCTCGTAGGGGAGATGCTCGCGCTTGGGCTCCCACACATCGCAATAGGCGAGGACTTTCTCCATGCCGTCACAGAGTTTCCAATCGTCCGAGGCACGGAAACGTAATTGCTTGAGTGCTTCCAGAGATTCGGAATGCTTTGCGAAGGGCTCGAGCCCATCGACGAGGAGGTAGTACGCGAAAAACTCGAGGCGGCGCTGCGCGGTGATGGACGGGTCGAGAACGCGGACAGAACCCGCGGCCGCGTTGCGCGGATTGACGAAGACCTTGCTACCCATTTGCTCCTGGTAACGGTTCATCGCTTCGAACGCCTTGCGCGTCATGAGGACTTCGCCGCGGACTTCGAAAGTCGGCTTGAGCTTTGCTTTTTTGATTAAGGTGGCATCGATGCGCAGCGGAACGGAGCGAATCGTTTTTACGTTTGGGGTCACGTCTTCGCCCGTTGAGCCATCGCCGCGAGTCACGCCGCGAACCAGAACTCCTTCTTCGTATTGCAGCGAAATGCTCAAGCCATCGAATTTGTGTTCGGCGACGTATTCGATTTTTTCGCGGCCGCTTCCCTGCCGGACGCGGCGGTCGAAATCGCCTAACGCGTCGTAGGAAAACGCGTTGTCGAGGCTGAGCATCTGGCGGGCGTGGCGAACGGTCGTGAATCCAGCGCGAGGAGTGCCGCCGACGCGAGCGGTGGGGGAATCGGGAGTGATGAGTTTGGGATTCGCCGCTTCAAGCTCTTTTAGCCGATTCATCAGCCGGTCGTATGCAGCGTCGGTGAGCTCTGGCTCATCCAATACGTAGTACTGATAATCGTGGTGGCGGATCTTGTCGCGGAGTTGCTCGATTTCCTGCTTCGCCGGAACGGCTTTGGGCATGGAACCCTCGAGTGAACGTTAACTTGAATCTGACCCATATTATATAGAATGGAAATTCCGCGGAGCCGTGCACGGGCCGCCTGAAGGGCGGCAGTCGCGGCGAAACGCCGGAGGCAGAGTGGTCGAGATCAAATTCATGCAGGACGGCCGATGAACGCCAATCAACAAAACGCGTTGCTGATACACAATCCGAATGCCGGCAACGGCGGCAAGGCGCGACGGCCGCTGCTCGATCAGGCGCGCCGCATCCTGGCGACCGGCGGAATCGAGGCTGAGCTTGTCGAAACGCGTGGGCCGGGCCACGCGACGGAGATCGCACAACGGGCAACAGATGAGGGACGGCACCTGGTCATCGCGTGCGGCGGCGACGGCACGCTCAATGAAGTCGTGAACGGACTCGCTGTTGGACAAAACGGGCATCGCGTGCCTCTGGCACTGCTTCCGGGCGGCACGGCGAATATTCTGGCGAAGGAATTGAATCTGCCCTGGGACATTCCGGGCGCGGCGAAGAAGCTGATTCAAGGCGAGGTGCGGGACATTGCACTGGGCCTGGCGACACCGGTGAATGAGCCAGAAAAGAAACGATGGTTTTTGAGTGTCGCAGGCGCGGGACCGGACGGCATGATCGTTTACGCTGTCGATCTGGATTTGAAGGCGCGCGTCGGGATTCTTGCGTATTGGTGGCAGGGCGCGCGGGAAGTGTTGCGCTATAAGTTTCCGCATTTTCGCGTGGTTGCCGACAATGTGCGGATTGATTCCAGCCTCGTTGTGGTTGGGCGAACGAAAAATTACGGTGGCCCTTTTAAAATCACGACGGACGCGGATTTGTTTGAGGACAAGTTTGAATTGATGACGCTGGAGACGCAGAGCGGATTGCGCTATCTGAGTTACCTGCCGAGCCTGTGGTTCAACAAGCTGCGCGGCACCGACGGGGTGCATTTCTGGAAGGCGGATTCCGTGATCTGCGAGCCGCTGGACAGCAATCCTGTTTACGCACAGGTGGACGGCGAGCCGCTGGCGCGGCTGCCGATTGAATTCAAGATTGTGCCTCGCGCGCTGAAGCTGCTCGTTCCGCAGGACAATGCCACGCAAAAAGTTCGCGCGGTCGCCTGATCCCTGAGTTTAAATTGACCGATGGATGTTGCAACGCAAGGGTTGGCGTCGCTGGTCGTCGCGCGCGCGTTTGTGCCGCGAGCGCCGTGGCGGGCGTGGGGCGTGATCATTGTGGCGGGAACGATCGCGAATGTGGATTTTGTTAGTTCGATGTTTGGCCCGGATGCGTATCTGCGGTGGCATAGGACGTATGCGCACTCGATTTTTGTGTCGGTGATTTTTGGTTCGATTCTGGGGGCTATCTACTTGGTAGGAAGTAAGACTGAGGACCAGACAAGTTGGGGCGCACCCTTCGAGGCTCAGGGTAAAGCAATGCTGCGCCCGTACAAAGAGTTCTCGGCGGCAGTATTTTTTGCGGTGGTGATTTTCGCGGGATTGCTTCATTTGGTTCTGGATGCGGCGCAGCCGGCCGGGACGATGATTTTTTGGCCGGTCAGCCACGTGCGGGTTGCGCTGGATTGGCTGCCGCGCGTCGATCCTTGGATTATCGCGATTTTGCTGGTTGCTCTGCT
>JAFAZL010000236.1 GCA_019239815.1 Acidobacteriota bacterium | reverse complement strand
ATTCTGCTGGTAGCAATCCTCGGTGGACTGCATGCAGAAGGGCTTTTCTTTGCCGAAGCTGACGGTGTTGATGCGATCGGCGGAGATGCCCAAGGAAACGAGGTATTGCTTCACGGCGCTGGCACGACGATCACCGAGAGCAAGGTTGTATTCGGTGGAGCCGCGCTCGTCGCAGTGGCCCTCAACAGTCACGCGTTCCGATGGGTAGCTGCGGAGATACTGCGCGGTCTGGGCGAGGGCGGTGCGAGCGTCGGCGCGAATGTCAGCCTTGTTGAAATCGAAGTAGGCATCACGCACTTCGCGAGTGAAGATTTCGTCCTGGGTTGGTTCCTTAGTCGGAGGCGCGGCGGTCGCGACGGTGATACGCGCGCTGGCGGTAGCTGAACCACCGGGACCACTGGCGGTGATGGTGTAGGTCGTCGAAGCGGAGGGCGTGACAGATTTTTGGCCTTCGGCCGGAACGGTGCCCACATCTGGAGCAATGGTGAGTTGTGTAGCGTCGGTGGAGGTCCAGCTCAGCGTCGCAGCGTCACCCTTTTCGACAGCGGTGGGGCTCGCTTGCAGCGACACGGTGGGTTGGGCAGCGGCCGGAGGCGGTGCCGACGTCGGCGGCGCGGAAACTTGCTTTGGCTTCTTGTTGCAGCCAAAGGTAAAGACAGAAGCGGCGAGCACTGCGATCAGACCCGCACGATACAGTGATCGGGGAACCTCGATCATTCAAATCCTCCTCAGTTATGTAATCCCGGTGTTCGTCCCACGGCTGCTTGACATCGTAGCACCGGCGGAAGGGTTCCGGAGATATCTCGTGTCACGATACGTTATACATCGGACACATTTTGGCGTAACAGAACGATTAATGGAGTGACCAATTCGGCGACTCGTTGTGACCTTGCGTCGTGAGCTGGTGTGCCTGCGAGCCGTCCGCGAGCATGGTCCAGATCTGGCGAGTTCCGGTACGAGTGGATTCGAAGACGATGTGACGGCCATCTGGAGCCCAACTTGGGCGCTCATTGCGCCCGGTATCACGGGTGATCTGGACGATGCTGCGGGAGGTTGGATCCATCACGTAGATGTCGTAGTTGTTGTCGGGACGGCGCCAGCTGAATGCGAGGAGCGCCCCATTCGGCGACCAGGCCGGATCGATGAGGTAGCCCTTGTCGGGCAGGTCGAGCTCAACGGAATTAGTGCCGTCGGCACCCATCATGTAGAGCTTGGGAATGCCGCCGCGGTCGCTGACATAAACGACGGACTGACCGGTCTTCGGGTTCCACGCTGGGGAGGTGCTGGCACCGTTGGCAAATGTGAGGCGCTTTGGTGCACCGCCGTTGGCGTCGGAAACGAAGATTTCGGGGTTGCCGAGCATCGACGACGAGAACATGAGCTTGGAGCCATCGGGAGACCATGCCGGCGAGCTGTTTGTGCCACGGAAGCGCGGGAAGGTGATCACTTTGTTCGCATCGACCGAATACATGCAGATCTGCGGGCTCACAATGCCGTGGGAAGGCGCAAAACAAGTGAATGCGATGCGCGAATCGTCGGGTGACCAGCGCGGAGTGAGCGAAATTGATTTCAGCGATGTGAGAGGGTGCTGGTTCTGGCCATCGTAATCCATTACCCAGATTTCTTTGTTGCCGGTGCGCGAACTTACGAAGGCGATTTGCGTTGAGGCGATGCCAGGAATGCCGCCGGAGAGCTTGCTGATGATTTCGTCGGCAAATTGATGAGCGAACTTGCGAACCTGGGCGTCAGTTGGCGCACCTCTGTAGACCTTGCCGATGATCGGCTGGCCGGAGGGATTCCGAACGTCATTGAGCCATGCTTGGATTGCGACTTCGGAAGCAGACTGGATCAGATTGCCGAAGGCCACCATGTTGGCGTTGAGCGGCTGATCAGTCCAGGTGCCAGGCTTTAGTTCGCCGGGAACACTCGGGACTTGCTGAGGATAAAAGCTCGGGCTGACGACGTCGATAATGCCGGAGAACGTGAGGTCATCGCGGACGACCGAGGCGAAGAGCTGCGCGTGCTGGCGAGTGGGATCCTCGCGAGGCACAAAATCAGGCACCGCGATCCGCGGCTTGCCAACATCGTTCCCCAAACCGGTGCCTGTTTGAAACCAACCCGGATTCTGGGCCTGCGCTGAGCCAGCCGCCAGCAACACCAACAGACCGACAAAAATCGAAGCGACAAAGCCGAGTTTTGTTTCGCGAATCACGCAAGCCTCCCATTGATTTTGTGGTGCATTGTTTCCGTTTCGCTAGCGAGCATGGCTGGCTACCTGTGCTGCTCGGGGAAATCCCAGGTCACTGCAACTTCGGAACCTTGATAGTCGGGTGGCAGCGGCGGCAACGGATTCGAACCCTGGATGGCGCGAAGGCCGGCGTTGTCCCAGGAGAGGTTGCCGCTCGATTGCGTGATGCGGACATTTTTGATGCTGCCGTCACGATTGATGCTGAAAGACACGGCGCAGTGAAGCGTCGTAGAGCTGCGAACGCCTGGATCAATCGAAAGTCGGTCCCAGTTGGGGTCGACGCGGCGCTTGGCGGCCTGGATGTACCAGCCGAAGCGAGTGGCGAAATCGCCGCCACCCTGACCGGGGACACTGACGCCGGCGGAGGGATTCGCGCCGGGGTTGGCACTGTTGTCTCCTACCAAATTCTTCAAACGGCCGCCCTTGCCATAGTCGACCACGTTATCGGGCGTGGGAGTTTTGTTCGCGAAAAGCTTTTCCTTCTTTGGTGTCGGAGGCTGTGGTTGAGGCTTGGCTTTGGGCTTTTCGGGTGACGGGATCGGGATGGCGTCCAAGGGAGGAGCGGGGGGCTTGGGCTGAGGCGCTACGTTATACATACCGTTGTCAGGGTCGAACTTTGGCGAATCCATAGCAGGGGGTTGAGGCATTGGGACACCAGCACTGGGAACCACCGTCACGTTGATGCTTTGTCCGATTGTGCCTCCGACACCCGCCCACTGATCCCCACGCAAGTGGAGGTACGCTGACACAACGACCGTGCCAGCGAGCGCCAGGTGAAGCATCAGCGACAGAGCAACCGGCTTGCTGTACGGGAGGTCCTGCGAGTTGGCGACGGCGGTAGCCATTCGAAAATTTTTACACTCCCGTAGTTGGAACGGGGAGCAAGCTCAACCTTTCGCGCGTTCGGGCAGCGGCTCGGTGACGATACTGATGTTGCTGATGCCGGCCTGCCGAAGAGCGTCCATCAAGGAAGCAAAAGCGCCGAAGGGAACAGTCTTGTCGCAACGTAGAAAGATGCCTTCGTTCGGCTTTTTCATCTTGGCGGAAATTTTCGTGCCGAGGTCGTGAATGTTGATGGGGTCGTTGCCCAGGTAAACGAGCTGATTCTTGTCCATCGTTACGACGATTTTCTGTTCGTTGATCTCGTGGGTCGTTTTCGTCTTGGGGACGTCAACCTCGATGCTGGACTGAAGGATCGGCGCGGTGATCATGAAGATGATCAGCAGGACCAGAACGATGTCGATGAACGGGACCATATTGATCTCGGACAGCGACGATTGAGTGGAGCCAGACATTTGCGGCATATGTTTCTCGGTGCGGCGAGCTGAGAGGCCGCGAAAAGCAATCAGCTAGAAGGACTTTTCAATTTGCGCAGCGACTTCCATCGTAAACGTGTCGAGGCGCTGGGCGAGAATCCGAATATTTTGCAAGAACTGATTGTAGAAAATAACGGCTGGGATCGCGACGAAAAGGCCAGCAGCGGTGGTCAACAGCGCTTCAGAAATGCCGGGAGCGACGGCACGCAGGCTCGCGGCGTTGGCGTTGCCGAGGCCAGAAAAGGCATCGATGATGCCCCAGACCGTGCCGAAGAGACCGATAAACGGTGAGACGGAACCGGTCGTTGCGAGCCAGGACATTCCTTTTTCGGCACGGCGCACTTCTTCGGAGGACGCGACTTGCATGTTCGCAGTGACGGCGCCGAGGCTCTTCAATTTAGGAGGCTGGTTTGTGCCAGGAGCGTAGCTGACCTGGCTTTGGAGTTCGCGGTATCCGGCGGCGTAGACAGAAGCGAAGGGTGATCCGGCTGCGGCGAGTCCCTGAGGATTGGCGATGCCACGCGTGGCGCGGAAGACGCGCAAAAAGTTATCGCTTTCGCGACGGATGCGTCCGAAGAATCCGAGCTTCTGAAAAATCATGCTCCAGGAGACGATCGAAAAAAGGAGAAGAATCGCGAGGACAACGCGCGCGACCCAACTTGTATCTTGGAAAATACTTCCGAGGTCGATGAGAACGACTGTCGTGAACAAAAAAATGACGTTTCCCCTCAGTACGATGAAAATTTTACGACTTCAAGAACCGTAGCACACGCATTTCAGTGAAGCAACGAAAGGTAAACATAGTTGTCGCTTCTGGAAACACGGGGCGACGCTGATTCTGAGCCCGTTTTAACGCTGACCCGACTGCCGAGATGACGAAGTGACTGTGCTAAACTGCGAGCTTGAAGATGGCTCAAGCATTCGACATACGTTTGGACTCACTTCAGGGCCGCGCGGTTGCTAAGCCTGGCGCGGTCGGCCGCGGTGCAAGCGATTCCCCTAGTTCAGCGGGCGGTACATTTTTCCTCGAGACATTTGGCTGCCAGATGAACGACCACGACTCGGAGAAGGTTGCGGGAGTTTTGTCTTCGCGCGGGTATCGGCAGGTTGCATCGCCGGATGATGCGTCGTTGATCCTCTACAACACGTGCAGCATTCGCGAGAAGGCGGCGCAGAAGGTGTTTTCACGGCTGGGGGAATACAGGACGCGGCAGAAAGATGGGCAAGTCATTGGTGTGCTCGGCTGCCTTGCGCAACAAGAAGGCGAAGATATCTTCGAACGAGCTCCGTGGGTTAGTTTGGTTTGCGGTTCGGCGAGCTATCGGAAGCTGCCCGAACTGCTAGCGAAGCTTGAGGAAGGGAATCGGCGGGTCACCGGACTCGAAACCGATATGGACGAGACGTTCGAAACCGAGATTACGCGGCGCGACCATCCCTGGCGCGCATTTCTGACGATCATCGAGGGTTGCGACAAGGCTTGTGCTTATTGCGTTGTGCCGTTTACGCGCGGGCCAGAGCGATCGCGAACGCATGAATCGATTTTGAAGGAGGTGCGGGAACTAGCCGCACTGGGATATTCCGAGGTACAGCTACTAGGGCAGACGGTGAACTCCTACGCCGATCCGTCGCCGAAAAAGCTGCGGTTCTCGGATCTGTTGCTGGCGGTCGCGGATGTACCGGGAATTCGGCGCGTGCGATTTACAACGTCGCATCCTCGTGATTTTTCGCGCGACATTGTTGAGGCGATCGAGTCGGAGCCGAAGCTGTGCAATCACGTGCACCTGCCGGTACAGTCGGGGTCGAGCCGCGTATTGAGCGCGATGCAGCGCACTTACTCACGCGCTGAATACCTGGACCGAATTGCGATGCTGCGCGGCGCGAAGCGGCCAATTTCGATTACGACCGACATTATTGTTGGGTTCCCAGGCGAGACGCCGGACGAGTTCGAAGAAACGCTGACGCTGATGAATGAAGTGCGCTACGAAGGCGTTTATTCGTTCAAGTACTCGCCACGGCCGAATACGGCATCGCTTGCGATGGGCGATACAGTCGGCGAAGATGAAAAGAGCCGGCGGCTTGCGGTGTTACAACAAAGACAGCGCGAGATTCAGACGGAACATACCCTGGCGCTCGCTGGAGCGACGTTCGAAGTGATGGTGAGCAACAAGTCGAGGCGCGAATATTTTTGGACGGGGCACACGACGTGCAATCGCGTAATTGCTTTTACTTCTCAAGCGTCGGATCTTCTGGGGACTTATATTCCGGTGCGCATCACTGACGTCGGCTCTGGCAGTCTAAATGGAGAGCACGTCAGCTAGACGGATCAGAAAGACGAGGGAGGTCTCGATGGAAGTCGAGATGAAAATCCGGGGATTGATGATGGACCCGGTAACGAATATGCCCATCGTCGTGCTGAAGGATGTGCAGGGGCAGGCGATTCTGCCTATTTGGGTCGGCGTGTATGAGGCGAACGCAATTGCGCTGGAGATTGAGAAGGTGCAGACGCCGCGGCCGATGACGCACGATCTGCTGAAAAATGTTTTCCTCGGGCTTGAAGTGCGGGTGCAGAAGGTGGTCGTCAACGATTTGAAGGACGACACGTTTTACGCGCTGATCTGGGTGGAGCGCGACGGCGAGATGATGACGATCGATTCGCGCCCGAGCGATGCGCTCGCGTTGGCGTTGCGAGTGGATTGCCCGATCTTCGTTGATGAGATTGTGCTGAAGAATTCGAAAGTATCGAGTGCCATTTCGGAGCGAAGCACGAACGAGCAGTTGCGGTCGTATCTAGAAGGGTTGTCGGACGACGATCTTGGCCGATATAAGATGTAGAGAACGGCTCGGACGGGAGCCAGGCAGGTATATTAGGCGGTCACCAGTTTTGCCACGGTGCGACGCCACACCAGCAGCAGAACCACACCTATCAAAATCAGCGCAAGGCTGAGGCCGATCCACAGGCCAATTGCGCCTAAACCGCGGCGGAAACAGAGCCACGCGCCGAGGGGTAAGCCGATGATCCAGTATGCGAGAAAGTGACAGAGCATAGGTGTCCGGGTGTCGCCGGCGCCACGGAGAGCGCCGGTCGCGACGGTCTGAATGCCGTCGAAGAGTTGGAACGCCGCCCCTGCCGCGAGCAAGCCAACCGTCGCGGCGATCACTTTTTCATCGGGCGTGTACATACGAGCGATCCACCGAGGAAGCAAGAGCAGGCCAACGCCGCAGCATGCCATGAAGATGGCGCCGAGAGCGATCGCGGTGCCGCCGGAATCTCGTGCGCCAGCAGGATCTTTGCGGCCCAGGGCCTGGCCAACGCGCACCGCTGCCGCTGATGAAACTCCGAGTGGGACCATGAAGGTCAGCGACACGGTATTTAATGCAATTTGGTGGCTGGCCAGCGGTATGGGACCTAGCTTTGCGATCAGCGTTGTGTCGGTGGCGAAGACGCCGGTCTCCAGGGTGATTTGCAGAGCGGCCGGCAAACCGAGCGTGAGGAGCCGACGAATACGGGGCAGATCGACGTCCACCGGAGTCTTCAGAAGTTCGGTGCGGTGCTTTCGGTCGTACCACAAAAGATAGGTGACTAAGACTGCCGCCATGTAGACGCGGGCGATTGCTGTGGACCAGCCGGAGCCG
>JAFAZL010000232.1 GCA_019239815.1 Acidobacteriota bacterium | reverse complement strand
AAAACCAGCTTTAGAAGCGGCGACTTCGTAGTGGCCAACGTTCAAAGCGGTCGCGTTGAACTTTCCAGACTCATCGGTCACGAGCGAACGTGTGCTGCCAGTCTCGAGGTTTAGGACCGAAACTTGAGCGCCCGCTATGGCGGCGCCGGAGGAGTCGCTGACCGTGCCCCAAAGCGAGACTTCGCCTTGGGGGAGAGCGGTGTCAGGCCTAATCGCTACGATGGAAATCAAGAGAACCAGATAGGTGACAAACGTTTTTGAAACGGAAGCAATTCGCTGGGAAAAACGCATCTCAAACACTCCTGAAGTGTATTCACGGGCGCGTCGCCGGGGACGCGGAGAAAGGTTGATAGAGGACTACACCACTAACTTCACGAGGACTTTGGAAATTTCGTACGAGGGGTGATCAACGACAACAACAACACGGGTCCGCAGCAGTACGGACGTGGAGAACTGAGAAAAGGATTTGCTTGGAGACGGTCACGGTCGCGTTGCTCCGGGGACGGATATATTAAGCTTTGCAGCAGTAGCGGAGTGAGTTGTAACCGATCTATGGATTCCCGACCAAACCAACTGCAAGCCAGCGGCAAGCGCGACTGCAGCGACCACAATTTTTAGCTTTTGAGCGGGCACTCGTTTTGAAAGGAGGCAACCAATGACGACACCCGGCACACCGCCGGCGAGCAGTTCCAGTAAAACGGGAGCGCTGATGGACCCGAGCGTCCAGTGGACGGTGCTGCCGATGATGGCGAGCACCAATCCAAAGATGATGTCGGTGCCAACGACCTGTGCCGGCGTCATTTCGGAGTAGTTCAGAAGCAGAACTGTGCCGAGCGCGCCAGCTCCGGCGGAAGAGAACCCTGACTCGATGCCGATGGGAAATGCGAGCCACGGCAGCCAGCGGGAATTTTTTACGACGAAATTTGGGTTTTGCGCTTTCGGAACGAAGCTCAATCCCGCCGTAAATGTCAGCAATAATCCAAGAATGATCACAACCAACGGACTGTTGCCCGTATGCGCCAGGCCGCGCAGCGCGATAATTCCGATGATGAGACCTGGCACAGCGCCGGTCACCATAAGCCGGAAGTAGCGTGAGTTGACATTGCGGCGAAAGAGATAAAAAGGCGCGGCGATGAGCCTCAGAACGCCCGCAAAGACAAACGCGGTTCCGACCGCTTCGCCAGCCGGCAACCCAACGATCAGCAATAATGCGGGCACCGTAAAGCTGCCGCCGCCGATTCCTGTGAGGCCAACCGCAAGCGCGATGAGAAAACCGAGAAGAAGATGCATCAGTCCGTTTTCTCCGAAAAGGTGTGAATACCGCACTCGAGTTTCTTGCCACCCCAACGGCCTGAGCGAAGATTTGCGGGATCGTCAGGAATGGCCGTGCAAGGCTCGCATCCGATGCTGGAGTACCCACGGTCATATTGCGGCAGGTAGCTCAATTGATGCTTGCCGGTGTATTCCGACACTTGCGCCCACGTCCAGTCAGCGAGAGGGCTCACTTTCAGCAAAGTCTTGCCGCTCGGAAGACGGTGATGCTCGATCTTCTTGAGATTTTTCCTTGTCGGCGATTGGTCGCGGCGAAGTCCTGTGAACCAAATCTCGAATGGTTCGAGGGAAGCCATGAGCGGCTCGACTTTGCGAAGCTGACAGCATCTTGCAGGATCGGTGGAGTAGAGAATGCCCAGCTCTGACTCCTGTTGTTTCACTGTTTGAGGGGGCAGAGCGTTTACGAGATTCAGGCGCCACTCGTGTGTGATCTTGTCGCGAAACTGATAGGTGTCCGGGAAGTGGTAGCCGGTCTCAAGGAAAATTACCGGGACTTGCGGTAGACGCGTCCTTAAAAGATCGAGCACGATCATGTCTTCAGCTTGGAAGCTGCAAGTCAGGCAAACCGAATTCGCCGCGGCCTCTCGAACAAGATCCACAACGATGGAATCCGCGCTTTTGCTTTCGACTCGATCGATATATTCGGCGGTTGGCATGGCTATTCGTTTTTCCCGCTTGATTCGAGTCGCAATGAGTGCGCGTGAGTGAGGATTCGCGAGATAAGTTCGCTCCCGGAGTTTTGCTCCGATCCGTTTGATAAATCGAAGACAGATCGCTCTTCATGTTCCTGCTTGATCTTGTGCGCGATGGCAGCGTCTAGACCGTCGGCATCGACAAGAATCACGAATCCGGCGGAATACAGAAGTTCGATAGTCTTCGGGAACGATTCGCCGTCAAGCGAATCTGCTCTCACGGCGATGGTCTCGTAGCCTGCATCGAATAAAGCGCGTTCCGCGGATTCGAGTGCCATAGCGGTGAGCAGGAACGTCCCGGGACGATGGCCGTGACGCGCAAATTTCTCGGCGGACATCACCGATCGAGGGATGTCTGTGTTTTGTGATTCGACGGAATTCCCATCGGTCGTGGACTCTGTGCGGTCTCCAACGATCATGCCGGCCGCAACAGTTGCGTTTGAAATCGGATCGATCAGGATGAAGCTTCCCGTCGCCCGGCTTTCGCCGTAAAGATCGAAAAAGAGCGGATGACTAGTCTCGACGTCAACAAGCGCGATCCCGTTCATCTCCAGATCGCTAGTGGATTCGTGACCGAGAGTATTCACGTTCACACGATGGCGAATGTTTGTGACCCGAG
>JAFAZL010000124.1 GCA_019239815.1 Acidobacteriota bacterium | reverse complement strand
CGCATCGTCGCGGTTCGCGAAGACACGCACGAGTATTACGTAGATCACTATCCCGGGAAGGACAAACAGGACGGGGGCACCTTCTTCATCCGTACCAATTCACTCGGCCGCACATTCCGCCTCATGACCGTGCCCGTCGAAGACCCGCGCCGGAAGTTCTGGCGGGAATTCGTCCCTACGCGGGCCCACGTCATGCTCGCTTCCGTTGACGTGTTCGAATCCCATCTCGCGCTGTTCGAACGTGAAGACGGCCTTCCTTATCTCCGAATCGTCGAACTCCTACACGCTCTCGAACTTGCCAATGCAAAGTCTGATCCTCTTGCCGCTTCGCACCGCATCGAGTTCGACGAGCCTGCTTATAGCGCAGGCTTCGGCTCGAATCCTGAATTCGCGGTCACGCATCTTCGCTATGTCTACGAGTCTTTCGTCACACCGCGTTCGGTCTTCGACTATGATCTCAAGACACGCGAAAGCATTCTCCGAAAGCAACAGCCCGTTCTCGGCGACTACGATCCAGCGAAATACGTAATCGAACGACTGCATGCGCGAGCCAACGACGGCACCGAAATACCCATCTCGCTCGTCCGCCGGCGCGATCGCATTCCCAATCCCATCACAAAGTCACCGCTGCTTCTCTACGGTTACGGCAGCTACGGCATCTCGATGCCCGTCTCGTTCAATTCCAACCGCTTCAGCCTCATCGACCGCGGTTTCACCTTCGCCATCGCCCACATCCGCGGCGGCGGCGAATTGGGAAAACCCTGGCACGACGCCGGCCGTATGCACAAGAAGCTCAACACCTTCACCGATTTCGTCGAGTGCGCCGAACATCTCATCGCGCTGCACTACACCGAGCAGGACAAGCTCATCATCGAAGGCGGCAGCGCCGGCGGATTGCTCATGGGCGCCGTCACGAACATGCGTCCAGACTTGTTCAAAGTCGTCATCAGCCACGTGCCGTTCGTGGACGTGCTCAACACAATGCTCGATGCGACTCTTCCGCTTACGATCGGCGAATACGAAGAATGGGGCGATCCCAACAAAGCCGAAGATTATTTCTACATGAAGAGATATTGCCCCTACACAAGTCTCGAAGCCAAAATTTATCCGACAATCCTCGTCAAGACGTCGCTTAACGACAGCCAGGTCATGTACTGGGAGCCCGCAAAATACGTAGCGAAACTTCGCACGCTGAAAACCGACAAAAATCCGCTCTTGCTTAAAATTAACATGGGCGCAGGACACGGCGGCGCCTCCGGCCGCTACGACTATCTCCGCGAAATCGCCCTCGACTACGCGTTCGCCTTGACCCAACTCAAGATTCGTCCCTGACTCGATTTCAATCGCTCGCACAAATATCAGCCGGCATGGGGGGAAGTCATAGTAGTCCTGTCCGATTCTCACTCAACTCCTGATTTCTTCTTTTCGCTTCCTTGCAAACCATCTTCCCGCGAAGTAGGATTCCGCCAGCCCATCCGAAAATTCCGAAAGGACGTCGAACGAATTAGAAGTTGCTGCCGCATCGCCATCGCAAATGTCTGATCCCACCACACCCTTGATGCAGCAGTACCAGGCGATCAAATCCCGCTATCCCCACGCACTCCTTCTTTTCCGCCTCGGCGATTTCTATGAACTCTTCTACGAGGACGCGCTGCTTGCCTCGCGCGAACTGCAAATTACGCTGACTTCGCGCAATCGCGAGAAGGGCCAGCCGATTCCAATGTGCGGCGTCCCGTATCACGCCGCGGACGGCTACATCGCGCGCCTCATTCGCGCCGGATTCAAGATCGCCATCTGCGATCAAATGGAAGCGCCAGGACCAGGCAAGAAGATCGTGCGCCGCGAGGTCGTCCGCGTCATCACGCCAGGCACAGCAACCGATGGCGCCGTTCTTGACGCGCGAGAAAACAACTTCCTGGCTTCCGTGGCAACACATACATCGGGATCTCCGATCGGCTTGGCATTCGTTGATCTCTCGACGGGTGAATTCCAGGCAACCGAATTTGCTGGGCCCCGTGCTGCTGACGATCTTCGCGACGAATTGCAACTGCTCCGCCCGCGCGAGACGCTGCTTCCTCGTCCGCAAGCGCTCTTCGACACCGCGAAGGATTCGCTGCCGGATGGAGTTGGCGGCGTCGAATCCCGCCTCGAAGACTGGGTCTTCCAATACGATTACGCTTCGCGGATATTGCGCGAACAATTCGGCGTCGCCGAACTCACCGGCTTTGGACTCGACGATCATCATCAGTCGTTGTCCGCTGCCGGAGCGATCATTCACTATTTGCGCGAAAACTCCGCGCGTGGCGATCGCTGCGCCCAAGCAACGAACAATAGCTTCGGGACTTCCGATTCAGCGACCGCTACGTCGCCTTCATCAGGCGCCGCGGTCGCTCCGGCGCGTGTTGCGGTTGATGAAGCTGCGAGCGTCGAAGCGCTTCGTCATCTCGATCGGATTCGCTACTACGAGCAGCATGATGCGCTCATCCTCGATCCGGTTTCTGTTCGCAATCTTGAGCTGATCAATCCGATCTTTAACGAAGAAGCGAGTCGCAGCGGACCAACGACGCTGCTCGCGGCGCTGGATGTGACGGTTACAGGAATGGGTGCGCGACTTCTACGTTCGTGGCTCTTGCGTCCGCTGATCGATCGCGAAGCCATCGAGGCGCGTCACGGCGCCGTTGCGCAACTGGTACAGCAGACAGTTGTACGCGGTGAAATCCGCAAAGAGCTTCGAGGTATTCTCGATCTCGAACGTCTCACGAGCCGCATCACGCTCGGTTTAGCGACGCCGCGCGAACTGGTTGCGCTTCGCAAATCGCTCGCGCAACTCCCGACGTTGAAGAACTTCCTCACTGCGCCTCCAAAAGGCGGGAGCGATTTGCTTCGCTACCTGCATCACGAGATCGATGAACTCGCCGATGTTCGCGAGCGCCTTGAGCAAGCGATCGCCGAGGAACCGCCCGCGCTTGCAACCGATCCCGGAATTATTCGCGGCGGCTTTCACGCCGAGTTGGACGAACTTCGCAATTTGAGCCAACACAGCAAGCAGATTATCGCGTCGATGGAGGAACGCGAGCGCAAGCGCACAGGAATCAACTCGCTCAAGATTCGCTTCAACAGTGTCTTCGGCTACTACATCGAAATTTCGAAGCCGAATCTGCATCTCGCTCCCGCGGACTATGAGCGCAAACAGACGCTGGTGAATGCCGAGCGTTTCACTGCTCCCGAATTGAAAGAATACGAGCGCAAAATTCTCGCCGCCGACGAGCGAATTTGCGAAATCGAAAAGCAACTCTTCATCGACGTTCGCAATGCGGTCGCGTCGCAAGCTGTTCGTCTTCGCCGCACCGCCGCGGCGATCGCACAGATGGATGTGCTGACGACTTTTGCGAAACTAGCCGCGGATCGCGGCTACGTTCGGCCGGAATTTACGACTACCGGTGAACTGCTGATCATCGGCGGTCGTCATCCCGTCATTGAAGAATTGCTGCGCCAGCGCGGAGAACGCTTCGTTCCCAATGATCTTTATTTCGATCAGCACACACAGCAGCTACTGCTGATCACTGGGCCGAACATGGGGGGCAAGTCCACGTACTTGCGGCAGACGGCGTTGATCACACTGATGGCGCAAGCTGGAAGCTATGTTCCGGCGAGACAAGCAAAGTTGCCGATCATCGATCGGATCTTTACGCGCATCGGAGCTGCGGATAATCTCGCTCGCGGACGTTCGACATTTCTCGTCGAGATGAGCGAAGTCGCGAGCATCCTTAATCACGCGACTCCATCGAGCCTTGTGCTGCTCGACGAAGTTGGCCGCGGCACAGCGACCTTCGATGGACTGAGCATAGCGTGGGCGGTCGTGGAGCATCTTCAGAAACACACGCGGGCGCGCACCCTTTTTGCTACGCATTATCACGAGCTCACGGAACTCGCTGAGCTCTTACCTGCGGTGAAAAATGTGCACGTCTCAGTGAAAGAGACGCCGAACGAGATTATTTTTCTCCGTCACGTCGAACCCGGCAGCGCGAACAAAAGCTATGGCATCGAAGTTGCGCGCCTGGCCGGACTGCCGCGCAGCGTCATCGAACGCGCGCGCGAAGTTTTGAAACGGCATGAACAAAGCGAGCACCAGCTCAGCGAGAAGCTGACCCCGGGTGCGAATGAAGCCGTCGCGGATTCGGGTGATGGCTCGACGCCGAGCAATGGGCATCGCCGCACTCATCAGGAGATGCTTTTCACCCCGATCGACCGCGAGGTCCTCGATAAACTTCGCGCTGCCGATCTCGATCAACTCAAGCCGCTCGATGCTTTGAACCTCCTCGCCGATCTGAAGAAGCAAATCTCGTAGAGTTACACCCGCCCCCTCCCTTTTTGCGTAAGGATGTGAAAGTAAATGAGTTGTGCGTGCGGTTTGCGCAAGGATGTGATTTGAAAGGAGTTGCGTGTGGCGGGAGTGTACGGCGGACACCGGTGAAGTTACTAAGTCGAGTGTTGAGTCCGGTTTGCATCGACTCGAAAAATGAGCGTGCGTTCGAATGTGCGCGCGACCGCGTTGTTCAGGAATGCAAAGATTGCGGCGAGATGCCGTCGAGCTCAGGGCAAGGCGGCACAGCCGAGGTCAACGGAAGGCGAAAACGCCGACAGGACGTTCGGGGCTCGCGCCTCAGGGTAAACAGGCGCCTTACCGCATCAGACGATGCAAGCGCCTGAGGCTATTGCTTCGGATTCAGTGTGGCGAGGAAGTCGAAGTCGCCGGTGGGGCTGAGTTCGAATTGGCCTAGTGATTTTCGGTGGACGGAGGTGGCGTCGGTGAACCACAGGGGTAGGTATGGGAGGTCGTCGGCGAGGATTTTTTGGACCTCGCTGCACAAAGCCTTTCGCTTGGGTTGATCCATCTCGACACGGATTTGGTCGGTCAATTCGTCGATGCGTGGGTTGCGGTAGTGGCCGCGGTTGGCGCCGTCGGGCGGGAAGCGTTTGGAGCTGAAGACAAACTCGAAGATGTCGGGGTCGTTGTTAGCGCCTACCCAGCGCAGGAGATTTAGCTGAAAGTTGCCTTTGATTGCGTCGGACAGGACGGTCGCGAATTCGAGCGGGCGAAGTTCAAGATCTACGCCGACGCGGCGCCACTGCTCCTGTAGTGCGGCCCCCAGAACGCGGAACTGCTCGTCTGTCGAAGTCTTGAGGGTGATGGCAAAGCGAACGCCGTCCGGCTTTCGGGGGTATCCAGCGTCGTCGAGCAATTTTTCGGCGCGCGCGGTGTTGAGAGTGTATTGGGTCACATTTGGTTCGTAGGCCCAGTGATTCGGCGGCAGGATTCCAGCGGCAACTCGTGCTTGGCCGTGTTGCAAATATTTGATCAATGTTTCGCGATCGGTTGCGTAGGCGAGCGCCTGGCGCACTTCGCGGCGCTTCAAGATCGGATCCTCGAGATTGACGCCTAGGTACGTGAAATTTGTTCCGGGTCGGTCCGCTAACGCCAAGGTCGGCTGCTTCACGAGCACCGGGATTATGTCGGGAGTCAGCGAGCTGATTTCGATGTCGCCGGAACCTTTGCGGAGCTCGAGCGCGCGGACGATGGCGTCGGGAACGATGCGGAAGCGGACGCGCGCCAGCTTAGGCGCGACGCCGGAATATTTTGGATTTCGTTCGACCACAACCTCGTCGTCCTGTGTCTGGCTGACGAATTGAAATGGACCTGATCCGGTCAGCTTGCGTCCAAAGTCGGCGCTGGCGTTCGCCGGAACGATTCCCGTGGTTGGTCGAACAAGATTGATGGGAAACGACGCGTAAGGTTCTTTGAGATGAAAGACTACAGTTGCGGGATCCGGCGTCTCGATCGATGTGACGAGTCGAAAGGCGCCCCGCTTTGCCGATTTGTTTCCAGGGGTGCGAATGAAATCGAAGGTCGATTTCACGTCAGCGGAAGTGACGACTGCCCCGTCATTGAAATGAACGTCTTTGCGTAGGTGAAAAACCCATGTTGTCGAATCGGGCGTTTCCCAGGATTCCGCAAGGTCGCCGTGGAGAGTCATGTTTGTATCGCGCTCGAGGAGGCTCGAGAAAAGCAGGCCGTCGATGTGTTGGGAGGCGGCGTCGGTGGCGAAGCGCGGGTCGAGATTGGTGGGGTTCGATTCCAGAAGAAATGTGAGCAAGTTGGGGTCGGTGGTCGCGCTGGAGGAACAGGAGACGCAGATCGAAGCAAAGAAGCAAAGAAGTAATGAAGTAACGAGAAGAGCCTCGACACGCGACGGCGAGTGCCTGCGGCAACTAGCGCGGAGGCGCATATGAAATTTTACCCAGGATCGCTGGACCGCACGCGCCTGTGGCCGACGGAAGGTTCGACGGGCGCTGGTGAAAGGTTTCGTAGGCCATGAGAGCAAAAGCAAAGGCTTCTTTGGCCGCGGTCGGGACGCCGAGATCGTCGGAGGGGATTATTTGGATGGGAGAAGAAGAGAACCCTTTGAACTTGCTTGAAGCGGACGTCGTGCGGACCTGGGGCGCAGCGTGCTGCGCCCCTACAGGGGAAGAGAGGGCGGCTTCGAGTTGGGCCATGATCAGGGGATTTTTGGCGCCGCCGCCGGAGACGATGAGTTGGTCGATCTTGTGCTTGTGGAAGACGAAGCGGTTGAGGGCGTCGATGACGGACAAGGCGGTGAAGATGGTGACGGCGCGAATGAGATCAGCGGGACGGACGTGGTGGTGTCGGCCTGCGGTCAGCAGATTTTTTACGTAGGCGGTCCCGTAATATTCGCGGCCGGTGCTCTTCGGAGGCTTCTTCGACAGATAAGGGTCGTGCATCAATTCGTCGATCAGCGCGGAAGCGGCGCGCCCCGATTGGGCGAGCTTCGCGTCTTTGTCGAAGCGTTGGCGGCCGCGGGTGAAATGTTGGACGAGGGCGTCGATAAGAATGTTGGCTGGGCCGGTGTCGAAGGCGAAGACTCGCGATGGTTTGCAGGCGGCGGGCAGGACGGTGATGTTGGCGATGCCGCCGAGATTTAGGGAGACGCGGCCGAGTTTGGGATGGCGGTAGAGGAGATAGTCGGCGTACGGGACCAGAGGTGCGCCCTGGCCACCGAGGGCGATGTCGGCGGGACGGAAGTCGGAGACTGTGGTGATGCCGGTGCGTGCGGCGATGAC
>JAFAZL010000036.1 GCA_019239815.1 Acidobacteriota bacterium | reverse complement strand
CGATTGGGGCGATCTGCGTATCGAAGGTTACATCGGAGGAAAGAAAGTCATCGAGAAGACGATGTCGGGCCGGGGCGTGGATCAGAAGTTCGCGCTGATTCCCGACGATACGAAATTGTTCGCCGATGGCGCCGATACGACTCGAGTCGTCCTGCGCGTCACGGACGAATTCGGCGCGATTCGGCCTTTTGCCAACGACCCGGTGAAATTCCAGCTCGAAGGTCCTGCCGAAATTGTCGGCGACAATCCGTTTGGATTGATCGGCGGCACGGGTGCGATCTGGATTCGCGCGAAGGAAGAAGCGGGCGCGGTGAAGCTAACGGCGACACACCCGGTCCTCGGATCGCAATCGCTCACTTTCGACATCTCAGCCGCTCCGGGCGAAAAAGCCTGACGAAAGTGCCGTAGGTGGCCACTTTCGTTAGGTTACGCTTTCTTTCCTTCTCTTTCTCTCGTTGTGTTATGGTTCCACCACTTCTGAGTGGAGAATCCAGATGCAGCGAAGAGACTTCCTGAAAAGCAGCGCCCTTCTCGCGGCAACCGCAGGAGCGGCCGCCAAAACAGTCAAGGCTGACGTCCCCGCCCACAATTGGGGCAAATCCGATTTCGGCTCGGGTCTAGTAGTCAAGGACCGCCTCAATCAGGGTCCGTTCCCGCAGTACCCGCCGACCGCAATCATCCCCACCGACGACGTTGTGATGACGACGACTCCTTCCGACGATGTCGTTCCCAACTACGGCAAAGGCCTCGTCACCTACATCACTGCCGACTCGGGCACCGACGAAATCAAATCCGACAATATTCCGCAGGCAATCGAAGACCTCGTCAAATTTCCCCTTGGGCAGCAGCTCTACATTCGTCCGACGTGGCGCGAAGTCCAGCCGAAGCCGGGCAAGTTGCAGCTTCCGGACTACCTCAAGCTCGTCTTTGATCTCGCTAAGAAGAATGACAAGCGCATCGGCCTGCGCATTCAGATGTGCGCACCCGACTACACGCATTCGGCCGCCCTTCCCGATTTCGTTCTCGAGAAAGTTCCAAAGGTTGATCTCATCCTCAAAGATCAGTCCGAAGCCAAATCAGCCAAGCGTTATCTCGAGAATCCGCATTCGAAATATCAGCCGCGCTACGACGATCCTTTCTTTCAGAGCGCGTTCGCCGATCTCGTCGGTGAACTCGCCGCTGAATTCGACGGCAATTCACAGATCGAGTTCATAGACACCTTCATGTACGGCTTCTGGGGAGAGGGCCACACCTGGCCCTTCGCCAACAATCCCTTCCCCGACTATCTGACCGCCGAGCGTACTTGGATTCGCATGATGGAGGTTCAGATCGAGCATCTTAAAAAGACGCCGCTGCTCACGAACACGCAACCCGACTTCAGTCGTGTCGGAAATTCCGAGATGCTCGATCGGACCGTGCGCAGCAACAACTGGATTCGAAGCGACACGATTTTCATCGAGAATGAGCAAATCGAGGCGCTGAGCAATCGCCCGCCGTGGATCGGCGCACTGCTCGAACAAGGAATCCCGGGCAAGCCGCCCGATCCAGCCGCGGTGATCGAAGGCATTTCGCCGGCCGAAAATATGATTTCGCACGTCATCGATATCGGCGCGAACTACTGGTCGCTCTGGAATTTTCATCAGATCAGCGCGAAGAATCTTGCGGCTTACTATCAGGCTTACCCAGCGGCGTTTGACCGCATCAATCGGCGCATCGGGTATCGCGTGCGGCCATCGTTTATCTGGAGCTACGAAGATACCGGCTATCTCGGCCTGATTATCGGTTTCGCGAATGACGGCATTGCGGGGGTGCCCGGCATTTTGCGCGTCACCGTCGAAAGCAAGGACGGAAAGATTCTGCAGACGGGCTGCCTCGATCCCGGGTATCCGTTGCCTGGGAAAATTCGCCAGGCGCAGCTTGTTTTGCCTCACGGAACACAGTTCGAAGGGCTGAAGCTTCGCGCTGAGATCGAAGTGAAGGCGATGCGTTACCCCGTGCGCTGGGCGTGCCACCAAAAACTCAACGAGGACGGCAGCCTGACGTTGCGGAAGAATCTGCGCCAAGCCATATAGAGTCGCGCGATCGAACAATCGCCACCTACATCGCTCATTCGAAAGGATCCATCCGTGGAAAAACCTGAGCTGAATCGGCGTGAATTCGTGAAACTCACGGCGGGAGCTGGCGCCGCGCTCGCGATGCCGGCGGTCGCGTTCCCCGGCGAGTCGAAGAAAATGATCGGCATTCAGGTGGGCGCTGTCTCGTTCGTCGATGAAGGCACAGAAAAGGTGCTCGACATTCTGCAAGAGCGCGCAAGCGTCAATACGCTTTTCCTGGCAGTCTTCACGTATGGTCGCGGCATCGCTGGACGGCAGATTCCTGGCCAGCCCTTGCCCGACCATGGCAAACAGGAATACGACCTGAACTTCCACGGCGGAAATTTCGCGACGCCGCATCCGGAGTTTTATAGGAACACCGTGCTGAAAGAGACGCGTGCGCCCGATCACGGAAATCTCGATATCCTCGCCGAAGTCATTCCGGCCGCCAAAAAACGCAACATGAAGGTCATCTGCTGGCTCGAGGATGTCTTTCGCAAAGACGTTCCGAATGTCGAGAAGGTGCAGGAGAAAGATCTTCATGGGCAAAACGCGGAAACGCTGTGTATCAACAATCCGAACTACCGAAACTTTTTAACGGGGTTGGTCGAGGATTATGCGCGGTCGTATGACATCGATGGGCTGATGTGGGGGTCGGAGCGCCAGGGGGCGATGTGCGACAGCATTGGCGCGACGCATGATACACCGCCCGTCGATCCGGGCGAAGTCACTTGCTTCTGCGAATTTTGCCAGGCGAAGGCGAAACAACGCGGCGTCAACCCGGATCGCGCCAGAGAAGGATTTCTCGAACTGGAAAAATATGTGCGCGCGTGCCGCAGCGGTGAGCGGCCGGTCGACGGCTACTATCCACAATTCTGGCGACTGCTGCTTGTGTATCCGGAGCTCGCCGCTTGGGAAATGCTTTGGACCGACAGCCTGCGCGAAACCTATGGCGCGATCTATACAACCGTAAAAACGGCGAAGCCGTCCATCCCAGTCGGCTGGCACATCTGGCACAACAATTCCTTCAATCCGATTTATCGGGCGGAGCAGGATCTGCACGAACTTTCGGTGCATTCTGATTTCATCAAAGTCGTGATGTACAACAACTGCGGCGGCGAGCGCATGGCGCTCTACGCCGACAATATCGGATCGACGATTTACAGAGATATGTCGAAGCCGGCCATCATCGACATGAACTACGCGCTGATGAACCTCAAGGAACGCAGTTACGCAGAGATTCCGCGCACAGGATTGTCGTCGGACTACGTGTTCCGCGAAACACAGCGCGCCATGGCCGGGGTGGAAGGCACAAAGACGCTGATTTGGCCGGGGATCGACATCGACATCCCGACGGAAAAAGGCAACAGCAAATGCACGCCGGAGAGCGTGAATGCGGCAGTTACCGCTGCGTTTCAAGCGGGCGCTCCGGGAGTGCTCTTGTCTCGCAAATATTCCGAGATGCGTCTCGCGAATTTGAGCGGCGCCGGCGATGCCATACGCGAATTAAAACTGTCGGTCTGACATGCGGTACAATACAAAACCGACGCACCCCTAGCTCAATTGGATAGAGCATCTGGCTTCGAACCAGAGGGTTGGGGGTTCAAGTCCCTCGGGGTGCGCCACTTTGCTTCACGCCTTCACCTTTTCAGCCACCTAGACTGCGACCTCTTGGCGTTGTCCGCGTCTTATCCTTGTTTTTTCAAACCTGATTTCGAATGGTGACACCGCCTCGCCCGCTGAAGAAAGGCTTCCGAGGTCCGGGTGCTTGGGGTCACGCAATAGTAAAGTCGTTCCAGTACCCGCATGCAAAAAAATGTAATTTTTATGCTGCAAGAATCGACCGAATTGGCCCTCGATCGATGATCGACGTCTTCGACCGAAGGTGATACTATTTCCTCACTTCACGAAAGGGATCCTACGGAGTTTCATCTGAGGCTGGATCCCCGATTCCGCAGAGAAGACGAAACGCGATTCGCACGAGGTGTCACCTGGCCCAGGGGAACACAACACCGCGACGCAGCGATCTGCCTGCGCTTACTGGAGTCCGCTTCCTCGCTGCCTGGTACGTCGTGCTTTTCCACGCGTATCCGGGATTCGTCCGGCGTTACCCGGTGCCCCGCGCGCTCGAAACGTTTCTCAGCAATGGCTATCTGGCGGTCGGCCTGTTTTTTCTGCTTTCCGGTTTTATTCTCGCGTACACCTATGACGGCAATATCGAGGGCCGCGGCAATCGCGCGCGCTTCTGGGAAGCGCGTTTCGCCCGAATTTATCCTGTCTACCTGCTTTCGCTGGTGATGGCATTTGCCTTTTCCGGCAAGCTCGCGCTCAGCACGCGCGCTGCTGTGGTCGGCATGGTGCAGGCGTGGAATCCGTTCAATTCCGATATGGCCGGCGCATGGAATTATCCGGCGTGGACGTTGTCCGCTGAGGCGTTCTTCTACATCTGCTTCCCGTTCGTGCTGCCATGGCTCTCGCGCCGGAGCGAGCGCGCGCTGTATTGGCTGATGGCGGCCTTGCTTCTCCTTTGCGTTCTGGGGCACACGCCTGTCAAAGGGCTCGGTGACTGGAAAAATCAAGCCGGCTTATTCGTTCGATATGTACCGCTCCCGGTTTTGCGCATTCCTGAATTCTTGGTTGGGGTGGTGATGGGCGTGCAGTTTCTGCGCGCAAGCAGGACACAGACTCGTCTCGGTAGGCCGCTGATCGTGTACCCGGCAGTTGTTGGCACCATTGCCGCGTTAAGCTTGCCGATCGGCGATTGGGTTTCACTGGTAATCCTTCCCTTTTCGCTTCTCGTGTACGAGCTCGCGTGCGGCGGCACTCTGCTGACCCAATTCCTCTCGACGCGCGCCATGGTTTTGCTGGGTGGCGCGAGCTATTCGGTGTACCTGTTGCGCTACCCGGTCGCCAACTGGATGCGATTGCTTGTCGATAAACTGCCATCGCCCTTCGTGCGCGCGGGCGAATTGCTGACGCCGGTAGTTTTGGTGCTGTTCTCGATCGCTGTGTTTCGACTTTGGGAAGAACCGGCGCGCAAAATGCTGCGGAATTGGTTCGCGAAGCCCCAGCTAAAGTCGCTGCGCCTCGCGGTCGCCTCGCCTGCGCGCCCCAGCGCACAGCTTTGAGCGTCAACTTTTTCCTGTCGTCAGAAATTCTTGTCCGTCTGTCGGTCTGGCGAAATTCTGCGACACCGTGCAACGTTCGAGGAAAAGCATCTCCATTTCCACAGACCGATATCAATCCACTCTGAGAATCAAGCGGACTATGGGTAGATCTACGGTATCTGGGGTATGGATTCGGCGAAAAATCCTTGCGAGTATCGTCGAGCGGGCTACCAAGTTCGCAAAGTTGGAGGAGGGGGAGCGGCGTGGTACGCTTCGAAAAGAGGCGGTAGGGCTGGGACGCGACGCTTCTCCTTCTTCTGACGAGTTTTTCCTTCCGGTTGAGATCCCCGACAAATTCCAAGCTTTGCGGTGTCGTCGCCTACGCGACAGCGTGCGCCACGGTTGTGTCCGTATAATGTGTTGTGCGCCGGCGACCTAAACGCAAACGCAATTACGGCTCGGCTGGGCAGCGAGTTGGGAGAGGCGCCGAGAAGCGAATCGGTCTGGCGCGTGCTCTCTCGAAGCTGGGTATTTGCTCGCGATCGCAAGCCACTGCCTGGATCGCCGCAGGACGAGTGCGGTTATCGGGCGCGATCGCGCGAAATCCCGAAGCTCCGGTGCGGGTCGGCATGGATCGCATCGAGGTCGATGGCCAAGCGGCGATCGCGAGAGAAAAAATCTATCTGGTGATGAACAAAGAGCGCGGTCTCGTCACGACGGCATCGGACGAGCATGGACGAACGACGGTTTACGATTCCCTTCCTCCATCTTTCTCTGGTCCAGAATCGCAGTGGATTGCCCCGGCTGGGCGTCTGGATAAAGCAAGTGAAGGACTCTTGCTGATGACGAACGATTCGGAGTGGGCTGCGCGGATCACCGCGCCCGAATCGCACCTCGATAAGATTTATCATGTCCAGATCGCGGCTGTGGCTGACGAAACGATAATCACAACATTGCGCAGCGGTGTCGAAAATCGAGGCGAACTTCTGAAAGCCAAACGGGCATTATTGCTGCGAACCGGCGAGGCGAATTCGTGGATCGAGATCGTGCTCGACGAAGGTAAAAACAGGCAAATCCGACGCATGTTCGAATCGTTGGAAATTGAGGTGTTGCGCCTTGTGCGTGTTTCAATCGGACCGCTGGTCCTCGGAGATCTGGCACGGGGAAAAACACGAGCGTTGACTGCGCAGGAAAAATCCTCGCTTGATCGTGCCGTGGCGCATCGAAAAAGCGTTTAAGGAGAACATCGATTGGTTACGGAAACTTGCAAACCGGAGCGCGAACCTCTACCGTAAGCCGCATGCCTGAGCTGACACCGAGATTTCTCGTCATCGGCTTCATCTATTATGTGGTTTTTCTATTCTCAACAACTTGCCACGAAGCGTCACACTCGCTGGTAGCGAAGTGGGGAGGCGACCCGACTGCAGCCTTGAACGGCCAGGTAACACTGAATCCGATTCCACACATCCGTCGGGAGCCATGGGGCATGCTCATCATCCCACTCATGGCCCTGCTTTTTATGGGTCAGATGATCGGTTGGGCGAGTGCCCCGTTCGATCCTGCTTGGGAGCGTCGATATCCAAAACGTTCGGCGCTGATGGCCTTGGCAGGACCAGCCACGAATTTCATTCTGATGTTCGTCGGGGGAATGGGACTTCGAACGCTCGCATGGCTACAGTTACCGGGAGAAGGAGTCGGCTTTCTCGTTCTCACACTTTTCGCGATGTTTAACCTCAACTTGTTGTTGGGGGTCTTTAACCTTTTGCCGGTCGCTCCACTCGATGGCAGTACCGGAATCATGATTTTTATGAGTGAGTCGACAGCGCACCGTTATCTCGATTGGCTGCGCGAAAGCGGTTATGCCCGGCTGGGACTTTTGGTAGGACTGCTCGCCTTACGGTATTTCTATGCGCCGATCGAGTCATTCGCGAACAACCTGCTGTTGCACGGGCATTTCTAGTTTCTTCGCCCGCGGCTGTTGCGTGGTTCAGTTCTGGACGCTGGAGCACTGTCGTTTCGAATACGCACAACCGGCCGTGGACCAAAGTGAGCTAACTCCATGGTTTTTCACCAGCTATGATTCCTCGGGACTGGCTCGTGAGATGCATGTCCACGGCCCGGAGGTCATGGATGAGCGTGTCTGCCCGTTTTCCCATCACCAACTTGTATCGCGTCGAAGTGTCCGGCTGGGACAAGTCGCAAACTTTTTTTGTGGAGAAGTCCGAGCTCGAGTGGAACGAGGAGTCCGGCAAATATATCACTTTGAGTAGCGCGGTTCCGGACGGATCGGTGGTCTTTCTACGGTTGATTCAGCCGCTGAGCACCGATCGTTCGCAGTCTGTGCCTTACGAGACGGAATTCGTGTCGGTAATGCTCGATGGGCAAAATCAGTTTCGCTTGCACCCGGTGAGCCCCCGACCCATCGACCGCGGAAGTCTAAACTGAAGCTCCGCCCGCGAGCTGCGGGAGAGGGACCGAGCGGACAAGCACCGAATTGGAACAGTGGTTCGATTTGGCTTCACGTCGCGGATGTTTCGCCACCTAACCCGCCTCGTGCCTTCCCTTTTTCAGGTATGCCCGTCCTGGTCCGTGCTTGTAGCCCGTTGAACCCACGCACGTTTTGAATTTCGGCAGATGCTAGTTTCGTATTGGAACCGACGAGCACAGAGCCGTGTTTCGGTGGCAATTAAGGTGCGCATCCGAAAGATGTGGCTCAAGTTGTGAGCAAATTCGATGAAGCTCCGTCCGCGAAAGGGACGGTGACTCCGTGCATTCTCGACGAAGACCTTGAGGAGCTCGACTCGCTGTCGGCACTCATCGACAATCTCGGTTACGAATCGATTCGAACGTCAGACGCTGACGAAGCGCTGAAACATGTTCGATCTGGCCGCAGTCGACTGTTGCTGGCCGACCTCAGCGACACCGGCCTGTTCGGATATGACTTCCTGGACCGCGTGCTGCGAACTGATCCGGGCGTTCACGTCATTGTGATGACCCGCGACTTCACGCTCGAGTCCGCGCTCGAGGCGATTCGCCGTGGCGCCTGTGATTTTCTGCCCAAACCGGTCGACCGCGTGCGCCTGAAACGCGCTCTCGATGACCTTTCCACCCTGTATGAACAGCGCCGGCGCGTCCGCACGCTCGAAGAGCAATTGCTAAAGGATCTTGAGTTTTACGGGATCGTCGGCAAAGGCCCGGCAATGCTGGAAGTCTTCGATTTCGCGCGGAAAGTGGCGCGCCATTACACAAACGTTCTGGTCGTAGGTCAGACCGGAACGGGAAAAGAACTCGTCGCCCGCGCCATTCACCAGCTCAGTCCAGTCAGCTCACAGCGCCTTGCGGTTTGCAATTGCTCGGCGCTGGTCGATACCCTCGTCGAAAGCCAGCTCTTCGGTCACGTCCGTGGCTCTTTCACCGGCGCGACCGACACTCGCCTGGGTCTTTTCGAATACGCCAACGGCGGCACCGTGTTCCTCGACGAAATTGGCGAAACATCACTCTCCATGCAGGCCAAGCTCTTGCGTGTCATTCAAAATCGCGAAATCCAACGGGTAGGCTCTCCGGAAGTCAGACAGATCAACGTTCGCCTGATCGCCGCTACGAACCGCGATCTCCGCGCCGAAGTCCTTGCCGGGCGGTTCCGCGAGGATCTTTTCTACCGGCTGAGCTCGATCCAGATTCGAATCCCGCCGCTCACCGAACGGCTGGAAGACATTCCGTTGTTGGTGCAATTCTTTTTGAAGAAATACAACGAAGCCTACGGCAAAAAGATTCCTGGTCTCTCACGGCGGGCTCAGTCGGTGCTGCTGCAACACCCCTGGCCCGGAAACGTCCGTGAACTGGAAAACGTGATCTCAAGTGCCTGCATTACGGCGACCGGCGATTTTATCGACCTTGGCGACCTTCCCGAACACATGCAACAGCACCGGCCCTTTCGCGCCGGATCTGCCGCCGACTGGCAGCCGGTCTCGCTCGAAGAAGTCCGCAAGGTTCACATCCAGCGCGTGCTTGAAATATGCCAGGGCAACCGCCTGCGCGCCGCGCACATTCTCGGCATCGGCCGTACCAGTCTCTATCGCTACTTGAAGCAGGGTGGCAGTGCCGAGCGCCGTGATGCCCATGGCGCCACGGCCAGCGCATGACCGGCTGTGCCGCACTGGAACGTTTTCCGAAGACAGGTTCAAGAACGGCTTCGCGCCTCCTCGCCGAACGACGAAAACACAGGACTTGCGTGTCCCAAAGTTTGGTACGCGTCCTGCACTTCAAACCTGCACCAGGAACGCCTTGGCAGCAGCCTTAGAGTTTTCTTCAGAAGCCAAGATCGCCCGCTGCGCCGCGAGGGTTGCGCCGCAGGACAAGGTTGCGGGACTAGAAACAGAACTGGGGATTTAAATTCAAGAACTCAAATTCGGAAAGGATCCTGCCACGAATGCGCCTCGTTTCGAGTAGGCCATTCGTCGGCAAATGTAAAGGTTCCCACCAGCCGTACCACCTCAGCGAACCCACTACCCACTAGCCAAAACCCCCGAGCGCCGTGTGACGTCCCCGCAGTTGTTGCGCGGCGCTCTTTCCTCCCTGTGACAACAGAAAACAGAAACTGGAAGTTGGAAATCGGTCACAGATTTTAGAAGAAGGCTAAATCGGGCGTTGCTGGCCGTCTCAGCGGGCCCACAGGAAGGAGAATTTCGATTCGAACCTTACCCGCGCATTGCGTGATACGTTTTCAAACACTCCCGCGCGGTATCCAGTTCCGACAGGCGCGAACCTTCCTGCTCGATCAGATAATATTCAACGCCTCCGCCGTGCTCCGCGGCCGCAAAAATCGCTTTCCAGTCCGCTTCGCCTTCGCCAAAGAGCACCTTGTAGCCCTTCGCGGCATCCGGCGACCAATCCTTACAATGAATCGAGCGAATCCGACCCGGGTTCGCCTTGATCCACGCGACCGGATCC
>JAFAZL010000776.1 GCA_019239815.1 Acidobacteriota bacterium | reverse complement strand
TGGATTCACGCGCATTTGCCCGCCGCGTGGCAAGACTGGGATTTTACACAGCCGATCCGGCAGGGTGCGGAGCGCATCGCTGCATTTATCGCGGCGAATTTCGCAGGATTGCTGAAAAATCTGACGGCGTTTTTTGTGGATCTGTTCATTGTGATTTTTTCGCTGTTTTTTATGTTTCGGGACGGCGAGAGCATCGTGCGCGGCGTGCGGCATTTGATTCCGTTCGATGAATCGATTCAGACGGACATGCTGTCGGAATCGCGGGACCTGATTTTTGCGAGCGTGGCAGTGGGGTTGGTGATTGCTTGTTTGCAGGGCTTGCTCGGAGGACTGGCGTTTACGATTGGAGGCATTCCCTCGGCTGTGTTCTGGGGCGTCATCATGGCGTTTTTCTCGTTGGTGCCCGTGGTGGGATCGGCGCTGATTTGGGTGCCGGCGGCGTTGTGGTTGGGATTCAGCGGGCACTGGGGGAAGGGCATAACGATTCTGGTGATTTGCGGAGCGGTGGCGGGAACGGCGGACAACATTATTCGGCCGCTGCTGCTGCGGAACCGGACGCGGCTCAACGAATTGCTGCTGTTTATCGGCGTGCTTGGCGGGTTGGAAGTTTTTGGTCTGCTCGGGCTGGTTGCCGGGCCGACGATTGTGGCGGCGGCGATGGGTGTTTTTCGGGTGTATATGGATCGGCGGGATGCGGTGGCTACGCAGGAAGCGTAGGGACGCTTGACTTTGCACCCGGGGGAAGACGCACAGTTGACAAATTTGAAGACGATGGATTGTGGTCTTCGCTTTGGAATGTGCTAGGTATCACCTAAACCCGCACCCTCTTACACCTGAGGGTGCGGCACCCAACTGCCGCTTTCGCGGGTCGTTTCGCGAACGCGCTATTTTCTTTTGGCGGGTTTTTTCGGAGAGGACAGAAGGAGCAACGCTGCAAGCGTTGCGTTTTTCTGATCGGTGGTCCAAGGGGAGCCGATTAGGTGGCCTTGGAGTTGGACTTTCTTTTTTACTGGGTTGGCTTCTCTGCCCAGTTTTTCCTTTAAGGAATTCTCCAATTCACGTTCTTTTACTTTTGCGACGGCAACGTTGTTGGATTCGCAGGCTTTGGCGAAGGCCTCGCGGAAGAATACGCCTTCGGCAGTGTGCAAGAGCGGATGAGCAGCGAGAATCTTTTCCAGCGGCGGGAGAGTTCGGCCTGCGGCCATCAGAATGGCGCACCCGGCCACCTGAGACTTTTGGGCGCGCAATACGTCCAGAACTTGACGCAGTTCCGACGAAGCCGCAGAGTGTGCGGTGGCAAATGCCGCGGCGATGAAGGAGTCGGCTTCGGGGAGTGGCAGGTTTCGCGCAGCGTGATAGGGTTGGTTTGCGCCGTAGTCGGTTGTTCCGGTGATAGCGACTCGACGGCGGTCGAGGATTTCGATTGAGCCGTTTTCGTATGAAACAGCTACCAGCGCTCCCCAGCCGGAGTGCACGCGAATTCCCAAGGCGACGCGACGCATCGTAGGACCTCGACTTTGACCTCAATGGCGAGGGAGCAACGTTAGCGGGCCTCATTGTATCTATGTCCTTCGGGGTTGTAAGTACGATCTAGCGGATTACATTTTGCGGACATGGGGCGCAGCATGCTGCGCCCCTACATGAGAAGAGCGGTAGCGCGCATTGGCGGCGACCCAGCGCGGGTGCGGGAGTTAAATGATGAATAGCTGGTGGCAGGATTTCGTATTTGCGGGGCGGGTGCTGCGGAAGAATTGGTTTTCGACGCTTGTCATTTTGATATCGCTGGGGATTGGAATTGGAGCTAATACGGCGATCTTTAGCGTCGTCGATGCGCTGTTGCTGCGTCCTTTACCGTATCCGCAGCCGGATCGGCTCGCGGGAGTGTGGCTGCATTCGCCGTCGCTCGGGATTTTTCGCGACTGGCCTTCGCCGGGGCAATTCATCGATTTACGCGACGAAAATCATTCGTTCGAACAGATGGCGCTGGCACAAACGCGGCCTGTGATTCTGACCGGTCGCGAACAACCAGAACATCTCGAAAGCATGCGGACGCGGTCGACGCTATTGGCGATGCTCGGGGCAAAGGCGCAAATCGGGAGGCTCTTATTGCCGGAGGAGGATGTTCCGGGCAAATCGCCGGTTGCGATTTTGAGCGATCCCGCGTGGAGACGGCTTTTCAATGCAGATCGCGAAATCATAGGCAAGGCGATCGTTCTAAACGGCAAGCCTTTTACCGTAGCGGGCGTTTTGCAGAGAGGGTTTCGTTTGACTGGGGAAGTGATGCCCGCCGAAGGGCCAATGGATCGCGTGGATGTGTTCATGCCCATGCCACTGGATGCCGATGCAGCGAAGAATCGGCGAGATGAAAACTACAACATTCTCGTAAAGCTGAAGCCGGGAGTGACCGCACAGCAGGCGCAAGCCGATCTGAATGTGATGGCGTCACGGATTCGGGAGAAAGACAAGCGCGACGCGAGTTTTGGGATGCACATCACGCTGTTGCAAGACGAGGTTGTCGGTGACGTGCGGCGCGCATTGTTTGTCCTGTTGGGATCGGTTGGCCTCGTGCTGTTGATCGCGTGTGCGAATGTGGCGAATTTGCTGCTGGCGCGCGGGTCGGCTCGGCAGAAAGAGATCGCGCTGCGTACGGCGATGGGCGCCACGTGGAAGCAGATTGCGCGGCAGTTGCTGACGGAAAGCGCGTTGCTGGGCGTGCTTGGAGGATTGGTAGGGCTCGGCGTGGCCGAGATGAGTCTTGTGGTTGTGCGCACGATGAATCCCGGAAATATTCCGCGGCTGGAAGACATCGGTATCAGCAGCTCGGTAATGGCGTTCACGTTTGGCGTGTCGTTGCTGACAGGAATTTTGTTCGGACTGGCGCCGGTGTGGCGAGCGCTGAAACTTGACTTGAATGGGTCGTTGAAGGCAGGAGGACGCTCGGGGCAATCCGACGGGGGTTTGCTGGTGCGGCGGCATCGACTGCGTGGTCTGCTGGTGATTTCAGAGCTGGCGCTGTCGTTGATGTTGCTGATTGGGGCGGGCCTACTTGTACGGAGTTTTGTGCGGCTGGAAGGGGTTCCGCCAGGTTTCAGTCCGGACCATGTTCTGACGATGCAGATCGCGGCGACGGCGCCGACGGGTCAGGACCGAAAGCCATTGGCCGCGTTCTTTCGAGAAATCGAACGGCGCATCTCGGTGCTGCCCGGGGTTGTCGCGCAAGGCGAGATTGATCCACTGCCGCTTACGGGCGGTGTCGGTTGGGGCTCGCTCAACGTCGAGGGCTATACGCCGCCGCCCGGACAGGAGCTTCAGGTCGATTTGCGAAATGCGAGCGCCGGCTATTTTTCGGCGATGAAGATTCCACTGCGCAGCGGGCGATTTTTCGAGGAGCACGACACGATTGACTTGCCAGGGGTGATGATCGTCGATGAGCGATTTGCGAACCGGTTTTGGCCCAACGGAGATGCCGTCGGCAAGCATTTGTGGTTTGATCCGAAGAAGCCGTTCACGATCGTTGGAGTCGTTGGAGCGGTGAAACAGTACGGGCTGGAGACCGACGGGAAGATCGTGGCGTATTTCGCGCAGCAACAATATCCGTCGGCGGGTCCGTATCTGACGGTAAGAACGGCGAACGATCCGGCTGCGATTTCGACGGCGGTCGCACGCGAAATTCACGCGGCCGATCCGAATGCGGTGGTATACGACGTTCGGACGATGGACGAGCGGGTTTACGAATCGCTGGCGCGGCAGCGATTTGCGAGCACGATGCTGGCGGCGTTCGCGACGTTCGCGGTGATACTGGCGGCAGTTGGGCTCTACGGCGTGATGTCGTACCTGGTGACGCAGAGCACGCGGGATATCGGAGTGATGGTGGCTCTGGGTGCGCGGGGCGGCGATATTATCGGTCTGGTGATGCGGCAAGGGATGGAGCTTGCGGGGATCGGGATTGTCGCCGGAGTTGTGGGAGCGGTGGCGGTGACGCGCGTGATGGCTAGCCTGCTGTTCGGGATCAGCGCGACGGATACACTTACCTTTATTTTTGTGCCGTTGATGCTTGCAGTTGTGGCGTTTGCGGCAACGGTGATTCCGGCTTGGCGCACTACGCGGGTTGATCCGGTCGTGGCATTGAGGGACGAGTAGTTTCAGATTCGGCCGGTCGGCAGATGGGAGGAACGATGAGTCCCCAGGCTAAGGCGAAGAAGAGTAGCGTGCCGCAGGATAAGCTGACGTTGTTCGATAAGTTGATCGCGGTTCGGCCGGAGATTGAACGGAAGGGCGCGAACAATGCGTATGCGGCGGTGAATGGGAATATGTTCTTGCTGATGCAGCCGGACGGAGTGCTGGCGATAAGACTGCCGGAGGAAGCGCGCGAGGAATTTTTGAAGAAGTATAAGGCGAAGCTGCATGAGGCTTATGGGGCGGTGATGAAGGAGTATGTCGCGGTGCCGGATGCGGTGCTGAGCAAGACGAAGGAAATGCAGAAGTATGTTGCGGCGAGCTACGACTACGCGAAATCGCTGAAGGCGAAGCCAACGAAGAAAAGTCGGTAGTTTACGCGAGGGAGTCTGTGAAGAACAGATCGAAGAGAGGTTCCTCCACTACTCGAGCCGATGCGTTCACCCTTCGAAGCTCAGGGCAAGCAGGAAGTGAACGCGAGGTAAAGGCGCCGGCTCGCTCCGGTCGGAATGACAAGCTTGCTTCATATGTTAAGGCCGTGAAGAGTGGATTGGCTTCCGCAGAACGCGGCGACTTCGTTGAGCACGAGGAAGTACTCGCAAGGATCGAACGCCTCCTCAACTCTTGACGGATCCCGTCCCCACGGACGAAGAGGGCAGAGTGGGCCTCCCTACAAAAAGAGAGCATCGATTGGGCTTCGTCTAAACCCGCACCCTCTGAAACCTGAGGGAGCGGCACCCAAGCCGGTTGTTTCGTTCACGTCGCGGTGTTGATCGAGAGGCGGTATTAGTAGTGTGCGTTCAGGGTAGGAATTGGTCCCGAGGACAGGTTTGAGATTTGAACAGGGGGCCGGGAAAGTGGGTGCGGGGTGGTGGGCGTATGTTATCGTACCCGGCTGAGACGGAGTTATGGGACGGATTGAGAGTGAGCAGGCTGCGATGGGAGTGAACGGAACGAACGGATTCAAGCCGGCGGGGGCGCACGCGGAGTTGCCGACCGAGAAGTTGCGGTGGAGGTGTGAGACTTCGCGGCTGCCATTTGAGACGACGGCGCAGGCGGAGCTGCGCGAAGGATTTATCGGGCAGGAGCGGGCGCTGAGGGCGCTGAAGATGGGCGTCGAAATGTCGGCGCCAGGCTACAACATTTTTGTGTGCGGATTGGCGGGGACAAGCCGCGGCGGAACGATCGCGTCGATGATCAAGGAGTTGAAGCCGGTCACGAAGCAGTCGCTGGATCGGTGCTACGTCAACAATTTCAAGATTTCGGATCGGCCGAGGTTGCTGTCGCTGCCGCGCGGGCAGGCGAATTCGTTCAAGAAGGAAATGCAGGCGGGGATTGATTTTTTGCGGCGGCGGATTCCGCAGGTTTTTGAGGGCGAGCCGTTTCAGAGACAGAAGGGGCGGATCGTCGAGCGATTTACGGTGCGTGAAAAGGAGTTGATGGACGATTTCACGCGGAGGATTTCGCGCGAGGCGTTCGCGCTGGGGCACATGCAGGTGGGCGCGGTGGCGCTGCCGGAGATTTTTCCGGTGCTCGAAGGGCAGATGGTGCCGATCGAAGATATTTCGAAGATGGTGCACGAGGGGAAACTGGATTCGCCTGTTGCGGAAGAGATTGAGCGGAAGTACGAGCAGTTTCGGCAGGAATTTACGGTGGTGTACCGGAAGACGCTGACGTTGTCCCGCGAGCTGGCGAGCGAGTTGAGTTATCTGGAGCAAGAGGCGGCTTCGGTGTTGGTGGATGGAGTTGTAGAAGAGCTGAAAGAAAAATATTCGAACGCGAGCGTGGGGGAATATCTCGAGGAAGTGCGACATCACCTGCTCGATAATCTCGATCCGTTTAAGGAGCGAGAGGGTGAAGGCGAGGCCGAAGGTGACTCGACACCTTCGCTAGAAGGAATGCCGAAGCTGCCGGGCAGCGGGCCGGACAAGGATCCGTTTCGCGTTTACGGCGTGAATGTGATTTTGGCGCACGGCGATGATGAAGGATCGCCGGTGATTTTTGAAACGACGCCGACGTACGCGAATTTGTTTGGGACGATTCAAAAAACATACGACGCGCGCGGCGGGTGGACGAGCGACTTCATGGATTTGCGCGGCGGATCGCTGCTGCGAGCGGACGGCGGATTTTTGATCATGTATTCGCTGGAAGCGCTGTCGGAGACGGGGGTCTGGCGCGCGCTGAAGCGGACGCTGAACCACAATCGACTGGAAATTCAGCCGATGGATACGTTTTATCCATTTGGCGGAAGCGCGATGAAGCCGGAAGCGGTGCCCATCAGTGTGAAAGTGATTTTGATCGGCGACCGCGATTTGTACGAGATGTTGTACGAGTACGAAGAGGATTTCAGGAAGATTTTCAAGGTGCGCGTGGAGTTTGACGAAGAGATGCGCATGAGCGACGGCGTAATCGCGGAATATGCGGGGCGATTGCGGGCGCTGTCGGAGAAAGAATCGCTGGCGCCGTTCGATCGCGGTGCGTTTGCGTCGATTTTGGAATA
>JAFAZL010000665.1 GCA_019239815.1 Acidobacteriota bacterium | reverse complement strand
CTTCGACACTCTTGGCGTCGGCGCCTTTGCAGGCCGGGTATTCACCGCTGAAGACGACACGCCCGCCTCGGCTCCCGTCATCGTGCTCAGCCATCGCGCATGGCAAACCATCTTTGCCGGCGATACCAAAGTGATCGGCGCTTCATTTGACGTCCAGGGTCACCCCTTTACCGTCATCGGTATTGCCCCTCCTGGATTTTTCGGCGAGACGCTGAACAGCGATCCTCCTGACATCTGGATTCCCCTCCAGCAGGAAGTAAACATCAGCGGCAGCACTTCCCTTGTCCGCCAATCAATCTCCGCGTGGCTTCGGGCCATCGGGCGACTAAAACCCGGCGCAACCACCGATGGCATGTCCGCGCGCCTAACAGGTGTTCTGCGCCAATGGATGGTGAACGACTCGGGTTATCCCGCGGCCTTCATGCCCGATGTAGAGCGCTTGCTGCCAAAGCAAAACATCAGCGTGATCCCCGCCGGTGCAGGCGTCGCCGTAATGAAGGAAGAATACGGACGCAGTTTGCAGATTCTGCTCGCGGTGTGCGGAACCGTGCTCTTGATCGCATGCGCCAACGTGGCGAATTTATTGCTCGCCCGCGCCGTCAATCGCCGCGCACAAACCGCGGTACGTCTCGCGATCGGCGCAACACCGCGCGAAATCATCCTGCAAGCTCTGACCGAAAGCGTTTTGCTCGCGATCATCGGCGGCATCGCGGGTCTCGTCGTCGCCACGGGAGCCGCGCAGCTTCTCCTCGCCCTTGCGTTTCACAGTGCCCACTTCCTGCCGATCAGCACGATTCCTTCGCCAATGGTCCTGGGATTCGCCTTCTTACTCGCGCTTATCACCGGCGTAATTTTTGGCGCCGCACCCGCCTGGTTCGCTACGCGCACCGATCCTGCCGACGCGTTGCGCGGTACCGGTCGCGGAAACACGGATCGTTCCACGTTTGCGCGCAAGGCGCTGTTGGTCACCCAGGCAACCCTATCCGTCGTTTTGGTCGCTGGCGCAACGATGCTCGGCCGCAGCTTGAACAAACTCGAGCATCAGGATTTTGGTTTCCAGGTCCCGAGTCGCGTTGAGGTCGAGATCCTCGGTCCGAGTAGCGAGAAGCCTTTGCCGGCCCAGATCGCCTTCGGCCGCCGCCTCGAGGACAATCTCCGTCGCATTCCCGGCGTCGAGAGTGCGGACGTCGCAATGTACAACCCACTTACCGACAATTGGGGCGAGCTGATTATGGTCGCCGGCCACCCGCCGGCGAAAATAAACGAGGAATCAGGCGCGTCGTGGGACCGCGTCGGTACCGAATACCTGCAGCATCTTGGCGTCCCCGTGCTGCAAGGCAGGCACTTCAACGCAGCCGACAACGAAACCACCGCGCCGGTTGCCGTCGTGAATCAGGCATTCGTCAAACGATTCTTCAAGAGCGATGAAAATCCCATCGACCAGCATTTCGGTCTCGATTTGGAAGAACTTGCTGGTACATTCCGCATCGTCGGTGTCGTCGCCGACGCCAAATTCGCCGGCTTTGCTCTCAGCAAGCCCGCGCGTCCTATGTTTTACGTCCCGACCACGCAGTTCGTAAAATACGACAATCCGCTGATGGCCACACTCGAAGCACGCACCCACAACCCCGGTGGAATTCTGCTCGTCACCAAAGTGCCGATCGGCAAGCTTGAGCCCCTGGTCACCCAAGCTTTAGCTGACCTCGATCCCAATCTCTCGATCAACCACATCCGCACAATGCAGGAGCAGATCGATTTGTCGTTTGATCAGGAGCGCGCGGTCGCGAGCCTCGCCGGCTTGTTCGGCGTCGTCGCGCTGATTCTCGCCGCGATCGGACTCTACGGCGTCACTGCCTACTCCGTGGCGCAGCGCACCAACGAAATCGGAATCCGCATGGTGCTCGGCGCCGATAAAAGCAAAGTGCTGGGCCTGGTGCTGCGCGGGGCGTTCCAACGCGTTGCGATCGGGCTTTTGCTCGGCCTGCCGCTAGCAGTTGGCGCCGGGAAGCTGATTTCAGCGCAACTCTACGGCGTCTCGTCGTGGGATCCGACAGCTTTGACGATTGCAGCTGTAGCGTTGGCCATCTGCTCGTTTTTCGCGGCGATCATCCCGGCCAACCGAGCGGCCAGCATTCAACCAATGAAGGCCCTCCGCATCGAGTGAGGTCGTGCGACTCTTGTTTCATTGAGTCGTCAGCGAGAGGAGCTCGCAGTTTCGAAAACAACTCCGCGCGCAATCAAGTCATCGATTCGCGCTTCATCAAGCGCGAAAATATCCTTCAACACGCTGCGCGTATGCTCTCCCAACAGCGGCGCCGGCAAATTCGGCTGCCCCGGCGTCTCCGAAAGCTTTACTGGCGTCCCCGTGACCTTGTGCGCGCCTACTGCCGGATGACTCAAAACGGGAAACATCTCCCGCACTCCGCTCTGCTCATGCCTCTCGACTTCGCCGAAATTCCGCACCAATGACGCCGGCACACCGGCGCCTTGCAATCGTTCAACCCACTCCTTAGCCGTTCGAGTCGAAAACACGCGCTCGAGTATCGGCTCTAAGTTCTCGCGATTCTCGATTCGCAGCGCATTTGTCCGATAGTCAGGATCTTGCTCGAGCTCAGGTCGTCCAATCGTCGCACAAAAAATTGCCCACAGCCGTTCGCTGCCCACCGCAATCGCCACTTCGCGGTCGCTCGCCTGATATACGCGATAAGGCACCACCGTCGGAAACGAAGTTCCCATCGGCTTCGGCACAATCCCAGAACCCAAATAGCTCATGTAGTTCGAACTCATCGTCGAAATCATGCTGTCGAGCATCGCAACGTCCACGAATTGTCCGCGGCCGCTCGACTCACGCGCACGCAGCGCCAGCAAAATTCCGATCACTGCGAACAATCCAGCTGTCACATCGGTCACGCCGTAACCGCAACGCACCGACTCACCTGCTTCGGTCCCTGTGATGCTCAGCAGTCCACTCGATGCCTGCACCACCAAGTCCATCGCTGCTTCGTCACGCGACGGCCCTTGCTGTCCGTACCCTGAAATCGAACAATAAATGAGCCGCGGATTGCGCTTTCGCACATCCTCATATCCGAGTCCAAGCTTACCCATCGCTCCTGGCCGAAAGTTTTCGATCAGGACGTCCATCTGATCGATCAACCGCAAACACAGCTCGTGTCCTTCCGGCTTTTTCAGATCGATCGAAATCCCCAGCTTCCCGCGATTCAGCCCAAGAAAAAAACTCGCCATACCTCCCGCAAACGGCGGCCCCCAACCGCGCCCCATATCGCCTGAACGCGCCTCGAGCTTGTACACCTGCGCGCCGTAATCCGACAGCAGCATCGTGCAGTACGGCCCGGCCAACGCATGAGAGAAATCGAGGACGCGAATCCCATCAAGCGCCGCAGGAGCGCCCGTCACGCTTGCTCCCTCGCGCGCGCTGCGCCCACAACCATCGGAGAAATTCGAAATCGATTCAATCCAGCCAAAACGGACGGATCCTGCGCAAGAAGTTGCTCGGCTTCCGCCATATCGCCCACCTCAAGCACGCCCATTCCGAAGTTATCCGTGGGATCGAGCACCGGCCCGAAAATCAGCACCTTGCCCTGTTCAAACAGGCCTCGGAAGTACCCGACGTGCTGCTGCATGATCGCACGCTCATCCGCGCTCATGTCGCTGGCAAACGTCGGCCGCGGCGGGATCAATCGAATATAAAAATGTTGTTTGGCCATGAATTCGTGTCACCTGTATCGACACAGTGTATGACACGCATAGGTCTCATGGAACCGACGGCGCGGTGAAACAGCTTTCTGTGAATGGGTTAGTGGTCGAAGCTTCGCGCTCCGCCCTGCATCTTGTTCTTGACGAGATTCGTCCAAACGAATCGAATCACGCGCGCATCGTTGTAGCAATACGCCAGATTGTGATTCAGCGTCGAGAAGCAATGCTGCTGGCAAGTCGCCTTCATCGCCGCCAGTTGTTTGGCTTCGAACTTATGCCCGTCGATGTTTCCCCAATCAAACGACGACGGATACATCGGGAAGCAAGGTGCAACAGTTCCATCCGTTCGAATGATGACGTTGTTCTGCCCCGCACGGCAGTTCCACTCCGCAAATTGCAGTTCGCCGTTCGCGTCCTGCACAAATCCCGGCAATCTCGCGACCTGCTTGGCGATATCGCCGTTTGTTCCCGTACCGTCGCCATTCCAACCGAGCCGCTTCAGGTCGCTGCCGCTCGCCATACGAATAAATGCCTTGATCTCCTGCAGCCGCGGAACCGAATTCACCATCTGATATCCCGCCTGATTTTTTTCGATCAGCCAATCCACCAGCTTATCGACGTCGCGCCAATCCTCCGGCCGGATGTACGTCGGATTATCGCTCATGTGCTTGAAGTGCTCATCCTGCTCAAGCATCGGCGTCTCGTTGATGTGATAGTCGGTCGCGACTCGGTGCTCGCGCGCAAATTCCGTCAACTGCCGCACATCCTGCAAATTATTTCGGCAAATGTTGATGTTGAAAAACACCATGTACCCGTGCACGTACTGCTT
>JAFAZL010000593.1 GCA_019239815.1 Acidobacteriota bacterium | reverse complement strand
CCAGTTTGGATGCGCCAAGTGGACCCGGCAAGCCTGTGTTCTAGGGCGGTTGCGAGGGCTGCAATCTCATTTAGGCCGCATCCGGCGGACTGAAACCGATTTGCGGGGGGCGCGTCTGACGGAGATGATAGGGTGTGCGCGAAATTCATCCAGGAGAGCGGAATGACGAGGTTTCCTTCGGCGAGATCGATGGTGCGAATTGCGGTGGGGCTGATCCTCGTAGTGGCGGCGCTCAGCGGCTCCGCACGGGGCAACGATAACGCTGCGAAAGGGCCCGCAGCCGATGGGACGCTGCCATCTCTCGTGAAGATTGCGGGCGAAGGCCAGATGAACTCGCACGCCATGGATTTTCTAACTCAGTTGAGCGACGACGTTGGCGCGCGCGTCACGGGTTCCCCCGCCGATCACAAGGCGGAAGATTGGGGCGTCGCGAAGATGAACGAGATTGGCTTGGCGAACGTTCACAAGGAAAAGTACACGATCTGGAAAGGCTGGACGCGGGGAACAGCTGATGCCGAGTTGTTGACGCCGGTGCGACACAAGCTGCATATCGACTCGATGGGCTGGACGGGCTCGACCGTTGCAGGCGGAGTCGATGCGGATGTTGTTGCGGTGAATCTGTTCGATATCGACAACGAGATCAAGAACGTATCGCGGCTGAAAGGTAAGGTCGCGGTGATGGTCATGAAAGGAAAGCCCGATGGGCGGCCGGGAATTCAGTACTTTATACGCGAAGGGGATTTTCTTCGCGCGGCGGCCCCGGCAGGGGTCGTGGCGGTGATCGGTGGGCAGGGAGGTGGAAAGTCAAAGGGGATGAACTTGACGCACACCGGAATTTTGGGCTTCGACGCGGACTTCCAGCTTCCAGTAGTTTCGATGACGGGCGAGGATCAGGATCAGCTCGAGCGCTATCTCGATCGGGGAATTACGCCGCGCGCGCATTTCAACATTCAAAACACATTTACGAACGGGCCGGCGGAGTCTGCAAATGTCGTCGGCGAAATTCGCGGGACGGAGCATCCGGAGCAGATTCTGGTTGTCGGTGGGCACCTGGACTCGTGGGATTTGGCGCAAGGGACGACCGACAACGGCTCTGGCACGGCGACCACGCTGGCAGCGGCCGACGCGATCATGCGATCGGGCGCGAAGCCGCGACGCACGATTCGATTTGTTCTGTTCACGGGAGAAGAGCAGGGACTGGACGGATCGATCGCTTACGTGAAACAGCACCAAAGCGAAATGGCGAATCATCTTGGAGATTTGATTCTGGACGCTGGGCAGGGTGAGGTGAAAGGCTTCCAGCTCGGTGGACGCAGCGACCTGATGGACACCTTTCAGCCGTTCGCCGATTCGCTCTCCGCGATGGGGCCGATGTCAGTGGACGACAAGATCGAGGACGGCACGGATACGCTTACGTTCACGATCGCCGGATTGCCGGGAATCAACATGCTGCAAGAAACGAATGATTACATGTACACGCATCATTCGCAGGCCGATGCGCTGGAGGCACAGAAACAGGATGTCCTCGCGAAGAATGCAACGGTGATGGCGCTGGCGGGGTTTTGGATTGCGGATCGGCCGGAACGATTCGCGTCACCTTGGCCGGCAGAACGGACCGCGAGAATGCTGCGCGAACAGCATGAGTACGAAGAGTTGAAGGCGTTCAATTTGTGGCCGTTTGGGGACCTTGGCAAGGATGACAAGGATAGCGCGCCGTCGAATTAGCGTAGTCCGAACCACCCAAACCGAAATTGGCGAATCAAACCAATGAAGGGCGGCTCGAAGTTTGAGCCGCCTTGTGCATTTGTGGTCCAGGAGAGATGTCTGAATCGGCGCGGGTCGCGCGTCATGGTAGTGAGCGGCAATCGTGGCCGCGACCGATATCGGAGGCGAGCATGGAATTCATTTTGATGGCATATGTTCAGGAAACCGGCTGGGAGACGTTGACGCCCGAGCAGCAGAAGCAGGGCATGGCGGCGTACACGGCATATACGAGGTCCCTGGCTGACGCCGGGGTACTGAAGGCTAACCGGAGGCTTGGGATGAGTGGTGGGTCGAGCACTCTGAGATCGAAGGATGGTAAGACGCAGGTGCTGGACGGGCCGTACACGGACTCGAAGGAGCAGCTTGGCGGCTTTTACATCATTGATGTGACCGATCGAGCCGAGGCCATGAGGTGGGCGGCGAAGTGCCCGGCAGTCGGACACGGCGTGCTTGAGGTGCGCGAGATCCCACCGCAGTAGGCAAGCCGCAGCCGGCGTACTGCGGCCATTTCGGAAGAGATTTTGGTGAGCGGCACGTCTATCGTGGACAAAGAACGCCAGTGGGTGTCCATGATGAAAACGCCTCCTCGCTTTTTGTTGGTTTGCCTCCCTCTTTCCTTCGTCGCGGTGGTTATCGCCGCGTCTGTGGCAGTAGCTGGACCCAAGTCGTTCGAGGTGTTACCGAAGGATATGAGCGGACCACGGCTGTTCGCCGAAGGCGTGATTTCGACACCAGGTGATGAGGCTGGCGGCGTGTTCAGTCCCGACGGTACGGAGTTTTATTTCACCGTGCTGAACCCGGCGACCGCCGGTTCGCGCATCGGGCTGTTGTGCGTGTCGCGTTGGTTGGGCGACAAGTGGGGAGCACCTCAAGTCTTGCCGTTTTCAGGCAAGTCGCTGGACTTCTTGCCACGTTTGTCGCCGGACGGAAAGACGTTGTACTTCGCATCGCTTCGTCCACTGGCGGATTCCAAAGTGCGTTCTATTCGAATCTGGAAAATTGAGAAGACGGATCGCGGTTGGGGAGAGCCGAGGGCTTTGCCGCCGCCAGTGAATCCTGCCGATGGTGGCGGGAACTGGGGAGCTTCAGTGACGCGCGACGGAACGTTGTATTTTGCGTCGGACAGAGACTCTGGACGCCTGCAAATTTTTCGCGCGCCGGCGGCGGCGAACGGCGGATATGGCGCGCCGGAAAAATTGGGTGGCGAGATTAATTCGGAGTTCAACGATTTTGAGCCTTTTGTCGATGCTGACGAGACGATGTTGTTCTTTGTGTCTGCCGGTGAGGGTGGCCCACCGTTTCGGCGACGATCCGACACGCTAACGGGAGGCGGGTTCCCTTATCCCCGAGGCGATATTTATTTCAGTCGTCGCGTGAACGGAAAGTGGATGCAGGCGCAACACCTTGAGCACGGTGTGAACACGGTCGCCGATGAAGGGTCGCCCTCGCTGACGCCAGATGGAAAGTTTTTGATTTTCGCCAGTGAGCGCAGCCCGTTCGTTGTTCCGATGCCGCAACAGATTTCCATGGCTGAGTTCGATCGGCTAGTCCATTCAACGCTCAACGGACATTGGAATATTTTTTCGATGCCTCTCGCAGGGTTGAACCTCGGCGCGGGAGGACGACCATGAGGGCGCGAGCCGCAGCGATCGTATGTATTGCGGTTGCAACTCTGTTTGCCTGCTTCGCGGCAGTCAAAGCTATGCCGCGAGAAGGATCATCCACCGTCGCGGCCATTGCGACCGGTAGCAAAATTTCAGAGCCCGAGATCGTCGGCGAGGGTGTGATTTCGACTGATGAGGACGAATTTGGGGGAGGAGTAACACCGGACGGAAAGACGCTGATTTTTTGTCGTTCGGCCGCGCCGCACTATTTGTACGTGATGGGGGAGTCGCATCTGGTTGATGGAAAATGGAGCAACCCGGAGATGCTGCCATTTTCCGGGCAGTATCGAGACACCGATCCGGTGATCGCGCCGGACGGGAAGTCGATTCTGTTCGCTTCGGACCGGCCCGTGGATGGTAAGGATCCGCATCGATGGTCGATTTGGCGTGCAGCGCGGCTCAGCGAGACAAAATGGGGAGAGCCGGAGCTAGTTTCCGGGGCCGTGAACAGCGAGGGTAGTCAGGTGTTCGCTTCGATCGCTTCGAACGGGAACATGTATTTCGCGACTTCGCGAAAAACTGGAAACTATGACGTGTTTCGATCGAAGCGCGTTGACGGTAAGTATTTAGAAGCAGAGGATTTAGGGCAGAATATAAACGGGCCCAACGTAAACACCTTTGAGGCATTGATTGCCCCGGACGAGAGCTACCTCCTGCTGGGTAGTTTCGGCCGAACTGGGGGGTTAGGCAGCTCGGACTTGTGGGTGAGTTTTCCCGAACGAGGTGCTTGGGGCGAGCCGATAAATTTGGGGCCGAAAATCAATGGGAAAGCGCGCGATTACAGTCCGAGGGTGTCGGCTGACGGGCAGTGGCTTTACTTCACTAGCGAAAAAGGGTTTCTGGACAATCAAGGCGAGCAACCCTTTAGTTTTGATGAATTTAGCAAGAACTTAGCGAGCGTCACCAACGGTTTGGGTAACCTCTATCGTGTTCCTCTCCAGCCGGTCCTCGAGGCTGCCAGGAAGTCCCGCCACTAAGGTAGCGGGTGCCGATGGCGCTACCCACGCTCGAAAATAGGCCCAAAATGACACCCGTGTATAATGGCTTATCAAGGGTTTTGACGGTTTGGTCGGTCGGCAGCATGACAGCGGCCAAAGGCTCTAGTTTGGGCTGAGTTTTCCACTGGAACGTGTCGTAAAGATTTGACATAGCAAATTCTTGTCCTTATACTCTTGTGTTTGTCAGGGGTAGTTTGTTGTGTCTGATGGGGGACCGCGGGAAGTTCGCGCGGTTCGAGTAGTTGGAAGGAAATATCTTCGGTCCCGGAACAGAGCAAGACGGAATGGGACAGAAGAGCGGCCGGAATGGGGCGCCAGCTCCGAAAAGCCGAGTGAGTTCTCCGAGTCTAAGCCAGAAGACGAGTTCAACCTTCTGGAGTGCGTACGGAGTTTCTTGCTTGTTGTTCTCCGGATTCGCAGTTGCCTTTCAGCACTGATGTGAGCTCTCGCGCAGTTTTGCTGCGCGCCTGCGAGAGCCGCGCATCCTCCTTGTGTGTTTTGCGATTCGAGTACGTGTGTCGCGAAATACCGGGAGTAAAAATTATTCGCGCGCGAATGAGGGAAGAACTGTGCCGACGTTTTCGCAACTAGTACGAATGGGACGAGAGAAAGTCGTCGTGAAGACGAAGTCGCCGGCGTTGATGGGCTGCCCGGAGCGACGCGGAGTTTGCATTCGTGTTTACACGCAAACGCCTAAGAAACCGAACTCGGCGCTGCGCAAAGTCGCGCGTGTGCGTTTGACCAACGCGGTCGAAGTGACAACTTACATTCCGGGAATCGGCCACAACTTGCAGGAGCACTCGATCGTGCTCGTGCGCGGCGGCCGTGTGAAGGATCTGCCGGGAGTTCGCTACCACATCGTGCGCGGCACGCTGGACGCTGCCGGTGTTGAGAATCGCAAGCAGGGACGCTCGAAGTACGGAGCGAAGCGGCCAAAGGCCGCTGCGGCGAAGTAAGAGTTCAGGAGCGATAGAGAGCAATGCCACGCAAAGCACAGGTCATCAAGCGTTCTCAGGCGACCGATCCGGTTTACGCCAGCGACATCGTTGAGAAGTTCATCTGCTCGATGATGTGGGATGGCAAGAAGTCGACGGCGCAGCGCGTGTTCTACGGCGCGATGGATCAGATCGGGAAGAAGACCAACGACGATGCGCTGAAGATTTTCAAGAAGGCGATCGAGAACGTAAAGCCGCTGCTGGAAGTGAAGACGCGGCGCGTCGGCGGCGCGAACTATCAGGTTCCGGTGGAAGTGAATCCGTTCCGGCGTCAGTCGCTGGCGATTCGCTGGCTGTTGCAGTATTCGCGTGAGCGCGGCGGCAAGACGATGACCGACAAACTCGCGGACGAACTGATCGACGCGGCGAATGCGCGCGGCGGGGCGATGAAGAAAAAGGAAGATGTGCATCGCATGGCGGAAGCAAACAAGGCGTTCGCGCACTATCGCTGGTAAGAGGGCGCTGGTAAAAGCAGCGCTGAGATAGAAATTAGCGGTTGTAGGTAGAAGTGGAAGGTTGAAGTGGCTTTAGCAGTAGCAAATCGCGGCGAGGAAAAGAGAGTTTCTCAAGGAACTATGGCCCGAGCATTCAAACTCGAAGACACCCGGAACATCGGGATTATGGCGCACATCGACGCCGGCAAAACGACGTCGACCGAGCGCATCCTGTTCTATACGGGTGTGACCTACAAGATCGGTTCGGTGGATGAAGGCACGGCCACGATGGACTGGATGGAGCAAGAGCGCGAGCGCGGCATCACGATCACGAGCGCGGCGACGACTGCTTCGTGGACGCGCTTCGACAAAAAGTATCGCGTCAACATCATCGACACTCCTGGTCACGTGGACTTCACGGTTGAAGTCGAACGCTCGCTGCGCGTGCTCGACGGCGCGGTTTGCGTATTCGACTCGGTCGCCGGCGTGCAGCCGCAGTCCGAAACCGTATGGCGCCAGGCCGACAAGTATCGCGTCCCGCGCATCTGTTTCGTCAACAAGATGGACCGCATGGGTGCGGACTTCGATCACGTCATCCGCACGATTCGGCAACGCCTCGGTGCTCATCCCGTTCCTCTGCA
>JAFAZL010000549.1 GCA_019239815.1 Acidobacteriota bacterium | reverse complement strand
GGGCTTTTGGGGAGATAGCGCATCAGGCCGACGCTTCCTTATTCTTCTCGGCGTCGGCGATGAATGCTTCGTAGGCTTTCGCGTCCATCAATCCGTTCAACTCTGCAGGATTCGCCAGTTTAATTTTGATCAGCCATGCCGCGCCGTGCGGGTCGCTGTTGATCGTCTCCGGCGTGTTCTGCAAATCGCCGTTGGCCTCGACCACTTCGCCGCTCACCGGCGAATAAATTTCGCTCACCGCTTTTACCGACTCGACCGTGCCGAACGACTTGCCGGCTTCGACCTTCGCGCCGACTTTCGGCAATTCCGCGAACACGACGTCGCCGAGCTCGTGCTGCGCGTAGTCGGTAATTCCGATCGTGGCCACGTCGCCCTTCACATCCGCCCATTCATGCTGCTTCGTGTAGCGAAAATTCGCTGGATACGCCATGCGATTGCTCCTTTTGTTCGCCGGCACGATCTAGCCCGGCTCTTAGCAGCACACTCTTCTTAAACGGTCTTCGACGCCGGTGTTGCCGCGGCCACCTTCGGCCGCTTGTAAAACGGAGTCGGAACAACCTTCGCCCTGTATTTGTTGCCCCGGATCTCCACCAATATCGTCGTGCCGACTGCCGACATTTGCGGCGGCACATAAGCCAGCGCGATGTTCTTGCCGAGCGTCGGCGAAGGCGAGCCGCTCGTAATCACACCGACCGCGTCGCCCGACTCGCTGCAACAGCAATATTCGTCGCGCGCGATCCCGCGATCGACCATTTCGAGTCCGACCAGCGTGCGCTTCAATCCAGTGGCTTTTGCTTTTTCCAGCGCAGCGCGACCGATGAAATCGCCTTTGTCCAACTTTGCGTAGCGATCGAGGCCCGCTTCCCAAACGTTGATCGTGTCGCTGATCTCATGGCCGTAGAGGGCCATCTTTGCTTCCAGCCGCAACGTATTACGCGCGCCAAGCCCGCAGGGCAGGATGCCGAATTCGCGCCCCGCTTCCATCACTTGGTTCCAGACACTCTCGCTCGTCGCAACGTCCGATGGCACGTAAATCTCAAATCCGTCCTCGCCAGTGTAGCCGGTGCGCGCGATCAAGGTATTCTTCAGCCCGCAAACGGTTCCGTGCGTGAACCAGTAATTCTTGATCGAATCTAGATTCGCGTCCGTAAGCTTCCGCATCACGTCGATCGCACGCGGACCCTGAATGGCGAGTTGGGTATACGCATCACTGAGTTCTTCGACAACGCAGTCGAAGCCCTTCGTATTCTCCCGAACCCAGTTGATATCTTTTTCGCGCGTGCCCGCGTTGATCACCAGCAAGTAGTCGTCTTCGCCAAGCCGGTGGACGATCACATCGTCAACAAACGTCCCTTGCGGATAAAGCAGCGCCGAATAGTGCGCCTGTCCAATCGCCAGCTTCGACGCGTCATTCATGCTGAGGTGCTGCACCGCGGCAAGCGCGCCCCCAGGATTCTTGGCGCCATGAATCCGGATGTCGCCCATGTGGCTGACGTCAAAAACTCCAACGCCGCCACGAACGGCTTTGTGCTCGGCCACAAGTCCGCCATTGGACGGATACTCGACCGGCATATCCCAGCCGCCAAAATTGACCATTTTCGCTCCCAATCGCCGGTGCAGCGCGTTGAGAGCCGTCTTGCGGAGTTCGCTGATTTTAGGCGAGTTTGCGGCGTCCATTCCTCATGCTCGGGCAGAACCTCGGGCGGAAATCGATACTAACACGCGCTCAAAAACGCGTCAAAAGAGCCGACTCAAAACACTCACGTGTAAGTCGCGTCCTGAATCGTCGAAATCCCCACGTGGATACTTCGCATCCTACCATCGGCGCCCGGCTTGCCGCTTTGCGTCCCCGTCAGGTACATTCTTTTTGGAGGCCAACCATGCCCGGGCCGATCACGTGCAGCCAGTGCGACAAGACCGAGCCGGAATGCACCTGTGAGAAGTACTGCACGATCTGCAAAGGGCAGGACAAGGTTCGCCTCTGTGCCGACGGACTATACTATTGCCCCGACTGCCGGGAGGCGTGCGACGTAGCACTCGCGAATAATCGTGGAGACTGAGTTTAAGACGATCAAGGTGCAGCTTGACGCCGACCCGCGGTTCGCCGCGGCCGTCGGCGGCGTGGCGCGCTATTTGGCGGACTCCGCGGGCATGGAGAATGACGCCATCGCCCAACTTCAGTCTGCGGTGGTAACCGCGTGCAACGATGCGTTCAAGCTTTTGACGCCCGCCCACCCGCACCTGACCGCCACGATTTCGAAATTAGCCGATCGCATCGAAGTCGAATTGTCTTGTGAATGTGGTTCGAACGCCGGGCAAGGCCAGGAATCGCTCGGCGGCGTCGATCGCGTCCAGCATGAGACGAAGGGCAACATCATCGTCACCCGCCTCACCAAGTTCATCAATCAAGGCGCCCCAAGCCGCTAGCAGTTGGTTTGCATTCCCCAAAAGAAAAGAGCAGGGAATCGATCCCTGCTCCTCTTCGAGTCATGGTTTGTGTGAACTACGAATCGACTACATCTTGATCGCGAACGTGTTCTTCTTGATCAGCGAAGCCATCTGATCGTCGGTCAGCGTCATGTGCACAACGATCCTGTCGCCCGCAGGCGTAACCGATGCCTGTGACATCAATTGCGCCATGTCCGGATTGTCCTGCTTCGACTGATATTGCTTGTACATCAATCCCATCTGCAAAAGCTGGCCCAGACTGTTTGCGTCGTCCACCGAGCTACAGATGGCCTGAAATTTGCCATCGACCCCGCTGCTGGCATCGACACTGATGAGCATGTTCTGCATCCGCTGCACGAGCTTCGCGGCGTCAGGAAACTGATTGATCTCCGGCGCGAGCTGTTGCATCGCGAGTCGCGTGTAAGCCGGATTGAGCACCGCCCAAACGACTCCGCCCGCCCCATTCGCCTCATTCACCAGTGGGAAGAACTTCTCGTTGCGAATCAATCCGTCCGAGCCACCAAAGCGGACGTCGATCATCTTCTCGAGCAACGCACGATGCCCAAAAGCCGCCGTGCTCGAATCGACGAAAAAGAAAAACAGGTCATTCGCGCCCGATCCGCTCCCAAACGCATACAGCGTGTAATTGCGCACCTTGAATGTCGGCAGCTTCTGCTGCTTGAAGTAATTCTCGGTCGATTCCGGGTTGTAGTTTCCGAGCGCCACGCCGACGATCTGTTCCCCGGTCGGCACGGCCGAACTACCTACGCCCGAGGTCTTCGCCGTCACGCCTTCCGCGACCAATCCCCAGGCCAACTCCTCGACCTGCGTGTTCGGATCAACGCCCGCCGACGCCAAAAACTTTTCGAATTGGCGAAAGCGGTCCGGCAGCATCTGTTCCTGCAGCTGCGGAAACCACGGCAGAGTCCGCGCTTTTTTCAGATCTGCGTAGGCGAACTCACCGACGTCTTTCGGAAACAGCGCGATAATGTCGGCGCCAAGTTGGCCCGCACGCGTCGGTTGCGGCGCAAATAGCGTCAGGCAAGCCAGCGCCACGACGGCAGCGAGCAGCCGCGAGCCCGCTCTGGAGCCCAATCTCAAAACTCGATTCATGTGATCTCCCTTCGTCGGCGTGGGTTGACGATGGCTTATGCGTTGATTCGGGAAATTTCGCCCAGGCGTTCCCGCAAGGCTGCTACTTTCTCGCGGGTTGCCGTCACGTACCCTGTGTCTTTGATGCCGTCGAGGTTGATCTCGACGTTGGCCAGCGCCCCCTTGGCGCCGGCGGCAGCCATCAGCCGCGCTACATCTAAGTCTGACTTCATGGATGCGGCTGCGATAGCCGCAAGTTGTCCTATCCGTTCGAAAAGTGCAACTGTACTGGTTGCCACTTCCAGCGGCACTTCCGTGGCTCCGCGCGTCGCCGCCTGGATCGCCGCGTCCCGCGCCTTAATCTCTTCGCCATCGCCCTGCGGCATCTTGTACGCCGCCAAAACTGCGTCGTAAGCCGACGAATCGCGATCGATCGCGGCCGTCATTGCGTCCGAAGCCTTGCGCATTTCCTCGAGAGCATCCGACAGCTTATCGACGACGGTGAGCTGCGCCTTCTTCTTTCGTGATAATCCCGCCACCATCTGGCCAAGCGCAGCCGCCAGCGCTCCGGCTAATGCTGAGACACTGCCTCCACCCGGAGTCGCCGACGGAGCCGCCACCGCATCAATAAACGGCCTCGCCAACGCGCCGAGCTTGCCGTCTTTACTGTTGTGATCGGCCGGCGCTCCCGTCAGCGCCCCCTCCAGCTTGTTCTCAAAAATCTGCTCCGGCGAAAAATTCTCCACCTGTAGAAAATAATCCGCCGCCATCTCAATCGCTTTTTTCGGAATCAGCCCGACAATCTCGCTGCCCACCGGCAC
>JAFAZL010000476.1 GCA_019239815.1 Acidobacteriota bacterium | reverse complement strand
GTGGAGGGACCCTGGCTAAATCGATCTCCAACCACCAACCGATGAGACCAACTCTGCCCTCCCAGGCTTTTCCTCAAACGCAATCAAATCCAAACCAACCACCGAAGTGCCCACGAACGTAAGGTGGAAGATGTCATCCCGACCGAGTGCGCCCGCGCCTTTTCCCCGCGTTCGCTCGGAGCGAACGCATCGGCTAGCGAAGTGGAGGCGCCCCGGCTAAATCGATCCCAACCAATCGATGAGACAACCACCCGCGCCCCTCACGCCCCCGCCTTCCTCCGCGCCCACCAAAATAAAAACCACCGGCCCAAACTCCTCCCATCCCAATTCCTCAAAATCCCTAAGCGCATTCTTCTCAGGATTCCGCGGATCACGAAGCTCACAAATAGCTAGCACGGTGTCGAAAAAGGCTTAGCGGACGAAAACCACGTCGAGCTGGAGGGCAGGCGTCCTCATTCGAATTATCTGCAAGGTAAACACACCTTGACATCCCGTTACCTTCGGGTTATCATGCTCCGTGAAGCCCAACCTCTTCGAATTCGCCCGCATTTACGCCCCGCCGCAAGTCTCTAATTCTCAATCGCTTGCGCACTCTTTAAAACAGCCCCTCTCGCAACTCACACAAACGAAATCACTTTCTCACTCTTTGCAAAAACATGGGGGGTATACCCCTCTTCGTCCCAAAACGGAACTCGACCATTCGCAACTCCAGAAAACGCGGCCGCGACGATCCATCCCGCGCCGTGCTACCGTTTCTCATAGCCCCAATTTGAGCAAAAGATGACCACCGCTCCCCCAGTCCCCGGCCAGAATCCCGCGTACGAAGACTTCGCCCGCTGCGTCCACTGCGGCATCTGTCTCAACGCCTGCCCCACCTATCGCCTTTGGAATCTGGAGGCTGACTCCCCGCGCGGCCGCATCCACCAGATGATCCACGTCGCTCAGACCGATCTCGACAACATCGGCTCCGCCCATCCCGATCTCGAGTCCCCATCCCCATCCGCGAACTCCGCGACTCCTGCAGTGAACTCTTCTTCCGCTCCCACGAACGGAAAGGGAACCGGGGACAGTATCGCCATCGGCCGCAAAAAATCCGCCACCCCTCGCCCTCAAATCACAAAATCCTTCGTCGAGCACATCGACAAATGCCTCGACTGCCGCGCCTGCGAAACCGCCTGCCCCTCTTCTGTCGAATACGGTATGCTCGTCGAGCACGCCCGCGCCCTCATCGAGCGCGACTACAAGCGCCCGCTCTTCACCCGCATCGCGCGCAATCTCGCATTCCGCAAACTTCTCCCGTACTCCGATCGCATCGCCATGCTCGCACGCCTCATCTGGCTCTATCAGCGCACCGGACTCCAACGCTTCATCCGCTTCAGCGGCGTGCTCGAACTCTTCGGTCTCGCCGATCGCGAACAACTTCTCCCCAAAATCGAAACTCCATTCTTCTTCAAGGAACTCGGCCGCACCTATCCCGCCGTCGGACAGAAGCGTGGACGCGTCGCATTCTTCGCCGGATGCGTCGCGCAAGTCGCCTTCGCCCGACTCAACGACGCCACCATCCGCGTCCTCAACGCCAACGGGATCGAAGTCGTCGTCCCCAAAACCCAGCAATGCTGCGGAGCGCTCGCCGCCCACGCTGGAATTCGCGACGCCGCGCGCGATCTCGCTCGCAAAAACCTCCTCGCCTTCGCTGGCGACAACTTCGATGCGATCATCACCAACGCCGCCGGCTGCGGCTCCACGCTCAAGGAATATGATCACCTCTTTACTGACAACGAACCCGAGTTCGCGCAAGCCGCGGCCTTCAAATCCAAAGTGCGAGACATCACCGAGTATCTAGCCTCGCTCGGCCTCACCACGCCGCTGCGCCCGCTCAAGCCACTCTATCTCCGCGTCACTTATCAGGATTCCTGCCACTTGCTACACGGACAAAAAGTCCGCAACGCTCCGCGCGATCTTTTGAAACAAATCCCCGGCCTCGAACTCGTCGAACTCCCGCACTCCGACATCTGTTGCGGCTCCGCCGGCGTCTACAACATTACAGAAACCAAAGCGTCGCTCGAGTTGCTCGACGACAAAATGAAAAACATCGCCACCGTAAAACCCGAAGTCATCGTCACCGCCAACCCCGGCTGCCTGCTCCAACTCCGCGCCGGCGTCCAGCGCGTCAACGGCAAACAAGAAGTCATGCACGTAGTCGAGCTCCTCGACCGCTCCATGCGCGCCAAGGCTCTCTGAAAACTCGAGCTCAATGAATCTCAAACTTCAAATTCGATTCACGAAAATATGCACGGACAGGCACTATTCGCGGGTAGTACCCGGTGATGACGGATTCGCATCGCGGCGTTGCGTTTTGCATTTCGGGTCGCCACCCCGGAGTTAGCATCGTGTCAGCTTTTTTACGGAGCCAATTTTTAACGAGCTCATTTAAGGAGTGAAGCAGCGATGCGAACTGAGAGAAGAAAAGCGACCCGGCACCCATTCGTCGCCCGCGCGGAAATCATCGACGAAAAGGAAAACGCGCGCACATCATCCAAGATCAGCGATCTCAGCATGAACGGCTGCTACGTCGAGATGGGAAACCCGTTCCCTGAAGGAACGTCCGTCGTGATCGAAATTTACACCGACGACGAAATGCTCGAAGCCCACGGCACCGTCGCGCGCATCGAGCCCAAGCACGGCATGGGACTCGCTTTCGACGAATTGCCCCCGTACTTCGCGACGATGCTCAACAAGTGGGTCAAAGAAACCAAATCCATGAAAGCGAACTAAGAACTGAAACTGGAAATTGGAAACTGGAAAACCGAAGATGAAAATCAGACGCCGGTGATTTCGCCGGCGTCATCTGTATCGATCGTCAGCGCGCGCGATTGTTTCGGCAAGCCCGGCATCAACACCATCTTGCCGGAAATTATGACAACAAATTTCGCACCCGCCGAAAGCGCCGCGTCGGAAATGTGCAGCGTCCATCCGGTTGGCGCGCCAGGAATTTTCGGATCGTCCGAAAAGCTGTACTGCGTTTTCGCAATGCAGACCGGCAACTTCGCGTAACCCCATTGTGAAAATTGCGCGAGCTTCGATTCGACCTGATCTGTAAA
>JAFAZL010000400.1 GCA_019239815.1 Acidobacteriota bacterium | reverse complement strand
CGTAGATTCGGATTGCGCTTGGGCAAAATGCGCAACTGCAAGCGAGAGAGTCGCCGCCGCGGCTGCCGCCAACACTTTTGGTCTTGCGCGCAAACTTTTATTCACAATTCATCCTGCACTGGCTTATTCAACCGATAGAAAGTATAGTCAAAACGCCACAGAACAAATTTTTTTACTGGGTCGGACGTTCCAACGGCGCGGAATGAGAGATGGGGACTTTCGACGCGCTCAAAAACACTGAGGTGAGGAAATGAAGAAGAGATTTGGCGTGTATTTCATGGGAATGCTGATGGCGGCGAGCCTGCCGCTTTCGGCGGCGCAGTCGGACAAGAAAGAAGCCGACCGGTTGAAGAACTGCGGCATCGTGCTGAAGGAAATTTTGGATATTCCCGACGACATTCCGCAGGATTTGCTCGATAAGGCGGACTGCGTGATCGTGTATCCGTCGGTGCTGAAGGCGGCGTTTGTGATCGGTGGCAGCTATGGCCGCGGCGCGATGACTTGCCGGACGGGCGAGCACTACACGGGACCATGGAGTGCGCCGACGATGATGGCGCTCGAGGGCGGGAGTGTTGGATTTCAGCTCGGCGGCCAGGCGACGGACTTCGTGCTGCTCGTGATGAACGGCCGCGGCGCGCACTCGATCTTGAGCAGCAAAGTGAAGCTGGGGGCGGACGCGTCGGTGGCGGCGGGTCCGAAGGGACGCACCGCGGCGGCGGCGACGGATGTCACGCTGCGGGCGGAAGTGCTGAGTTATTCGCGTGCGCGAGGATTATTCGCTGGCATTTCGCTGGAAGGCTCGACGGTGCGCCCGGATAATGATGCGAACGAGCGCGTGTATGGGAAGAAGCTTGAGGCGGAGTCGATCGTGTTCAAGGGCGCGGTTGCGGTGCCTCCGGCGGCGCAGCAGCTGGTCTCGTACCTGAATCAGAAGTCGCCGAAGAACCTTGGATCGGACAATCCGCCAGCGCAGTAAAGGGAACAAAAATCGAGAGTTGCACCAGGAAGGCCCCGAGAAATCGGGGCCTTTTGTTTCGGCTGAGCATGCCGAGAGATATCGCTTGACCTATAGCCATATATGACTTATAGTCATTTATGGGTATTGGTCATGACTGACTTCGTTCGGCCTAGTGAAGACTCGGTATTTGTTTTTGGGCCTCCGGCGGAAAGCGCCGATCGGCGCACACGCCGCGGTGCCGAAACACGCGAGCGGCTCTTTCTGGCAGCGGTTCGGTTGTTCGGCGAAAAAGGCTACGCTGAGACCACGGTCGAGGACATCACCAACGCAGCCGATCTCGGCAAAGGCACCTTCTTTAATTATTTCCCCAGCAAGGAACACCTCCTCATCGCGTTTAGCGAAATGCAGCTTGGCAAGCTGGAGCGCTTTGTCGAGATCGCACGAAACGGCAATGAGCCGATGCGCGCGTTCTTTCGAACAATGTCGAAGGAAATGACCGCCGGCCCGGCGAAGACTCCCGAAGTCGTACGGGCGCTGCTGCAGGCCAATCTTTCATCCACTTCCGTGCGAAACGTGATGCGCGAAAAGAATTCGCGCGGCGAATTTTTGTTGTCACAGCTTGTGCAGATTGGCCAGGAGCGAGGCGAGTTTCGACGCGATGTTTCTGCGCTCGAGATGGCGCGCGTGTTTCGGCAGCTGACGTTTGGAACCCTGTTGCTGTGGTCGGTGTACGGAGACGACTCGCTGGCGGAACGGCTGGATCGTGCGATCGATATTTTGTGGACGGGATTTGTTCCGGCGAGGACGTAATTTCCGCACGTAACTTCAGGCGCGGCGAAATCGTAGATTTAGTGGGAGAAGCGAATGGGTAAGCGGGTGGTGATCATCGTGGTGGTGGTCGCGGCGGTTTTTGCTGGCCTCGCGTATTCGGAGGGATGGTTTTCGCGCGACTCGTCGTTGCAGGGTTCGGGGACGGTTGAGGCACGAGATATTCGCGTGGGATCGAAAGTCGGCGGCCGGATCGACAAAGTGCTCGTACGCGAGGGCGACAGCGTCAAGGCCGGGCAGGTGCTGATCACGTTCGACGACAAGGAGTTGGCGGCAGCGCTGGATCAGTCGAA
>JAFAZL010000370.1 GCA_019239815.1 Acidobacteriota bacterium | reverse complement strand
GGATCGGATCCGGGGCGCCGAGCACGGTGCATAGCGGTTCGAGGTAGTCCCACCCCCATACGCGCTCATTTGGGATGTTGATGTCGAAGAACGGCGGAGTGCAAGCGGCGTTCAGGCAAAACTCCAGCAAGCCCGGAAGCGTAGTGCCACCAGCGGCCGTGATCGCTGTGTCGCTGGCCGGGCTATCGACCGTGAGAGGAGTGGTGCAGGCCGGAGTCGTCTCCGGATTGCATTGCAGGTCGCGATTGATGTCGAAGGCGCCGCCATCGCCGGCAGCGGCGAAGAGCGATTGCCCCTGAAGAGCGGCGCGCACGAAGAGTTCGTGTAACGCCTGCACCTGGCCAACGGTTCTCCCGGTCGAAGGATCGGTGACGGGCGAGAATTCGGCGCCTTGATAGAACTCCCAGAATCCCCAACTTGTGGAGATGCTGTCGGCGGTGTTGACTCGACAGCTCTGGCGAACGCGTCAACGTAGCCCTGGTTCGTGTTCGGCGCCTGGTAAACGTTAACAGTCTTGATGCGATTGGGATTGACGCTGAGGCCGACAAAACTCCAGTAGGCGAAAGCATCTGCAGGTGTGAAGGCGGCGAGAGTAACGATGCCGACGGTGCGGCCAGCTCCGGTGATGTTCTGATTGTAGAGAGGCTGCACATCGTAGTACTGGCCGAAATCGGCCGTCGTGAGCAGGCCTGGAGGATTGGTGGTGGTGCCGGCATTCTTCGTGGGATGGAGGCGCGGCATAGTCTTCAGAGCGAATTCGTGACGGGGATGAAGACTCGGGTGCGTGTCGAGGCCGACGACAGCCATGACGGCGCTTGATATTTCGCCGGGGACTGTTGGTCGCGTCAGTGGCGCGTGAAAGGTGTAGCCCATGTTTCTGCGGTGGGCGGGAACTTCGAAGGAGTGGAGAGTGACGTTGAAGGCGCGTTCAAATGCTGTGGCGCTGCCAGTAACAGTCAGCGTTGTCGATGTAGAGCGTTGGGCGGAGAGCCCGAGTTTGGAGAAGTGGGCAATGACTTTGGCGACGTCCGCGGGGGTGGGACCGAAGCGCTCTTCGAATTGTTCTGGGCTCAGGAATTGATGAAACTTGGCGTTGCCCGGCGTGTGGACGGCGGTGAGGAGCGCTTCAGCTTCTTCGCTGTTGCGCAGCCGAAGAGCTACGGTGACGGTGAGTGGCGACTCCGAGCTGAATGCGCCACGGTCGATTGGTTTCGGAGTATCGCGCGTTGGAAAGGGCAGAGCGACCCTTCCTTCCACGGCAGCGTCGGACTGCGCGAATACCGGGGAAACGCAGCCCAACAAGACGAGGAACGGCACAAACATTCGTAATGAGTGTTTCAATGGTCCCACCTCGAGGAAAGATTTACAGGCCGAAATCTTGGTAAATCGAGGACAACCGCCATTGACACACGGAATGGCGGCGATTCGGTTGGCGCGTGTTTACACCTTGGGTTCGGAGTATGTCAATAGATTGGTTCTGATATCAGGAGCTGGAATCTTGTCGCTGTTGCAAGGTGAAATAGCTACGCGCCCATGCGATGAGCGGCTTCGGCAACCAGGGCGCCATTGCCTGGTGCGGGTCTGCCATCAGGCATCGTCAGAGTGTCTTCGAGGCCGACGCGCGTGTCATAGCCGCGACGGGCGGCTTCGTCGATGAGCGGCCAGGCGAGTTCGTTGAGGCCGTGCAGCACGCGCGGAGTCTTGTTGTTCGCGTTGTCGAGCAGTTTGATCATGGCGTCCAGAGTTTGAATGGCGGCTTCGAGAGATTTTTCGAGAGGCTCGATCAAGAGGCGAATGCAGCGTTCGGCGTATCCGCTTGCGAGGAAAATCTTGGCTCCTTCCACGTCGGCAACACCGCCTTCAATGGGAACGCCACGAGCCGTAAGCAATTGCGCGAGCGCGATGGCGCCATCTTCCTTGAAATTGATCGATGCGAAGTCGGGAAAGCACTTCCAGGCGCAGATCTTTTCGTATCGAACCTTCGTGTTATTCAGGATCCACGCGCCAGTGCTGATGCCGACCGGAGTTTTTGGAACGGCGGACTTTACCGCGTTGACCGCGAGCGTCACTGCATCGGCGTCGAGCGATTCGTGCTCGTCAGCGCCGCGGACGTGAAAGTGAATCGCGCCGGCGCCTGCGGCGACTGCCTCTCTTGCGGATGCAGCGAGTTCTTGCGGAGTGATTGGGATTGCGGGACTTTCAGAACGCGAGCGGCCACCGTTGAGCGCTGCTTTGATGAGCATGAAGGTATCTCATCGCTATCGAAGGCGTTTTGCAATAGAGCGATGTTGAATCAACCGCGTTCGGTGCTGCTGCTTGGATTCAGTCTTTGGGCTCGCCGATATTTTCGATCGGAGTTGAACTTTCGGGTACCGACGCGGAGGGAGCGGGCGCAAAGTTCAGATTCGATGCGATTTCCCGCATGCGATCCCGGAGTGTGTCGCCCATGTCGGCAAACACCTTGGTAAAGGTATCGCGCAGCCTCTCTTCGGCACCCGCGGCCACGCGGGCCACGGAATCGCGCGACTGGTGATCGAAGGAGCTGACCGTCGCGAGCATCCACTGGTTTGAGACGTTGTCGAGACGCTCGCGGAATTGAGCGGCGGCCTGATCGCCGATGCGAGTGTAAGAATTCTGCAGTTCTTCCTGTTGCGCGGTCGTCATCGCCTTCCAAGATTCGATCACCGGACGGAAACCAGCTTGGACGCGCTCGTTGGCTTCGGCGACGCCGGCTTCGATCGTGCCGTGCAGCGAATCCTGGAAACGGCGAAGGAAGTTCTCCTGTTCGACGGTCACCCGCTGCGCGAGTTCTGAGTGAGCGGTATCGATTAGCGACCGTGTTTCCGACGTCGAGCGCTTTAGTTCCGCTTCGAAGCCGTCGAGATCGCGGCGGGCGTGATGTTGAATTTCGTCGATGAACGCCGCAGTTGTTGTTTCCGCAGCTTCGGCGAAGAGGGCGCGTGCTCGATCGAATGCCTCGGACACGACATCGGCGATTTGCGTTTGCGCATACGCCACATAGTTGCGGCTCGACTGATCGATTTCACCGGCGAATTCGTTGGTGATGTGGTTGGCTTGCTCGCGCAACTGCTTT
>JAFAZL010000199.1 GCA_019239815.1 Acidobacteriota bacterium | reverse complement strand
CCACCCGACAATCAGAGCAACAACAGCTAACACGATTGCGGAGTATAGCTGCGGATTTTTGAAGACAGTCTTCGATTCGTTCACAGGAGTCGGTGACGGTGACGTGAGTGCCATCTTTTCTATACGCCTCAGGCGACGTGTTTCTTCGGCCAGAAAGTTAGATGGCGCGGGCTTGCACGCAGGTTCCATCGCGGCCGCGTTCAGTTCGACGTTGTGACTTACATTTTTGCCGTGACGCGCCAGCTGAATTCCTTATTCGATTTGTAATTCCAGAGCGTGACCAAACCGATTGCGATTAGGTTCGCAATGTATCGGTCCATATGGAAGAAATTGAACTCGATATTCAAAATCAAAATGTTGAGGATGATTCCGATCGAGCAGATCGCGTTAAACTTCAGGAATCGTTTCACGCGTTGGCTCATCGTTTTTTGTTCGCGCGATATCTCACCAAAAGTCCACATGTCGTTCCAGATGAAGTTATTGAGCAGCGCCGCTTCCGCAGCCAGAAATTTGCTGCGCGTCAATCCCCAATGAAGCGTGCTCGGATCACTGAGCAAGTAAAGCATCGACATGTCGATGACAACGCCGCTCGCACCGACAACGCAGAAACGGACGAAGCTCGAAGCGTGCAGCAAATACAAACGCAATCGAAATAAATGCTGGAAATATTCAATATAGATCTTATTCGTAAGCTTGCTGGCGCCTTCCGCTCGTTCGCGGAATGTGTAAGGTAGTTCCGCAATCCACTTCACATTGCCTCGTCCAAGAACCTCAATCAAAATTTTGTAACCCAGCGGGCTGAGTTTCCGGCCTTCAATCGAAGTGCGGCGAATCATAAAGAAACCGCTCATCGGATCGCTGATGCGGCCAATCACTTCGGGCAGCAGGCAAAACCCAATCAGCTGCGCGCCCCGCGAAATAATCCTGCGTCCGAGTGCCCAGTCGCTGACGCCGCCGCCTTCCACGTGGCGGCTCGCGATGCCCATGTCTGCGCCGCGTAGCATCTCGCGGCAGAGCTTCGCCGCAACTTCGGGTGGATGTTGAAGATCTGAATCCATCACAGCAAGAATTCTTCCGCGAGCGATTTGCCAGCCTCGAATTACAGCAGTCGATAATCCGCGCTCGCCTTGGCGACGTACGACGCGCAACTGCGGGTATTTTTCCGTCAGACTGAGTGCCGTCTCCCACGTTTTGTCCGGGCTGTCGTCGTCCACAACGATGACTTCGTACTCCATGCCCTCGACCGATTCGAGGACGGGCATGAGCTGCTCGATCACCGCCGCAATGTTTTTGCCCTCGTTGTAAGTGGGTAATACGAGCGACACATCGACGACGGCTTCGCCGGGAAGCGGCGTGATAACCAGCTCTCCCGTTGGACATGCTTGCAGCGTAAGTGTGTCGAACATAGGCCTCTCGATCCCAGGCTGATTCACAAAATCAGCAGAGCGCTCTTCTTCATTCTTTTCATCGCGCATACGAATTTCCGGCTCACTGGGACACTTTGGGCTGATATACGATGATTTTGCCTACCGTGAAACCGTACGAATAGTTTTCGTCTAGATCTTTCAGGAACTCACCACCGAAGTGCGTCGATGTGTACCAGTCTTTTCCTTCCGCAGTCGCCGGGTCCCGCTGGAGCACAATGGCCGCAAAACTTCGATGCTTCATCTTGTCCCAAAGGTCATTGGCCAGCGCAGGTTGTTTCATGGCCACGATGCGGAACATGAACGGGTCGAGTAGATAAGGGCTTTTCCCCGACTTGATGACGACGAGCGGATTCTCGGCCAGGAGCGGGCGATTGTCGCCGTGCAGCCGCAAGAGAACCTCGTCGGCGTCATTGCGAAACGACGCCCGAGTTAAATCACTGTGAAGACCTTGCGAGGTCGGCACAATACTAACGACTAACGAAGCAGCAAGAAATCCCGTTCCGATTTCGGTCAGAGTCGCGATTCGCGAGATCGTGATCGTCAGAACGATTACGGACGCGACCTCAAGATCGAACAAATGATTGATGCCGATGCCCAGCGAACCGAAGATCACCGTCGTGACGGCGAGAACGAAGGCGAAATAGATCGGCCACAGATCCGGTTTGTTTTGCAGGAAATATTGCAAGCCAAACGCGAAAGCAGGGATCAGAAAAAGAAGGAATGCCGGATCAACGTCGAACGCTTTTGAGAGTAAGTGAATCGGAGCTTGCAGCGTGTAAGAAAGCGAACCGCCACCTCCCGCGCAGGCGCGAAAAATCGCGAATACGCGCCCGCCGCTGCCGACGTACATGGCTCCAAGAACTGCTGCGTAGCCAACTGCTGTTGCGATAGCAAGTTCGATCGCTTCCTTCGTTCGCTTCGTGAGCAGCCAGGCGACAAAAACGGCCGCGACACCGAACACCGTAGTGAGCTTCGTTGCGAATGCCAGCGTGAACAGCGCGGCTCCGAGATAGATTGCGCGGCGGCGGAAATTCGACGAAGTGCAAACGACCACGCCCCACAGATTC
>JAFAZL010000147.1 GCA_019239815.1 Acidobacteriota bacterium | reverse complement strand
GGAAAGCGGCACGGACTTCGTCCACGTTTTGTCGGGCGAGAGGTTTTGTTTCTCGCTCAGCAGGACTTTGGTTCCGTCCAGGACGCGGAGCGTGGCGTCAGCGAATTTTTGGTTTACGTTGAGTGAGACAGCGAGTGAGTCGTTTTTTCGTTCGAGATAAGCGACGCCTGCAAGATTAGCGCGTGAGATTCCGCCGAGTTCGCGGACGGGCATCCAGTATTCGGTGAAGCTGATGTGCTGGCGCGGTTGGAGATACGCATAGGTTTCTTGATTGCGGAAGAGGCCGCCCTGCACTTCGGAATACGCGCTGTTGTCGTCGGAGAGAGCGGTGCGCCAATCGAGACCGTCGGCGTCCACGCCCCAGGACCAGATTTTTTTCGCGGGGAGCTCGTCGTAGCGGGCGAAGTGGGCAGTGCCGGTGTTCGAGTGGGGATTCCAAATGCCCATGAAGTCTTCGCGGCTGCCGTGGACGAAGAGAGAAACCGGGCCATCGGTTTGGTTCTTGATGACGCTGAGGTCTTTGCCTTGCGGATCGACAGGCCATTTTTGAATCGCGGCGAAGCCGTGTTCGGCGGCGTAGCGCATCGGATATTGAATTACGGAGTCGTCCCAGACGCGAACGCCTGCGTTGCTCCACCAGTAGAAGCGCTGGCGAATGTCGTTGCGATTGCTGAGGCGGACGTGTTGTTCGAGAACGGCGGAGCCAGGACGCAGGACGAGTTCGACGCTCCACTCCATCCCGTAAACGCGGTCGATGTTGCCGACGGTGACCGACGCACTTCCGTCGTCGTGCTTGCTGTAGGAAAAATCGACGGGCGACATCGACATCCAATTGTGGGAAACGGGAAAGTTGAATTCGACACCGAACGCGGCCCATGCGCCCCGATAGCCGATGTCGGCCTTTTTCAGCGAGGGATTGGCATAGAACATTGGCTGGCCGCTGATTTTGTCGATGCAGGTGTAGACGTGGCCGCCGATGTCGGGCAGCACCGAGCATTTCAGATATTCGTTTTCGAGGTAGATGGCGCGGAGGTCGTGAGTGCGGCGCTCGCCGGTGAGTTCTTCGCGTAGCGTGTAGGGATAGTTGAAACGCGTCGTCGCTTGCTGATCGAAGGGCGGGTTGGGGTCGGGATTGCCTTCTTCGTAGACGGGGAGCGTGAGCGTGCCTTGCCAAACGCGGACTTGGGCGCGGGTGGGAATTGCGGCGAAAAATAAAATTAGAACGGCGAATGCCCAATGCATGTTGGCGCTAGTTTTGAAACGCGGTTTCATTGGCTCGGCTTTCACGAAGCGGCTGTTACTTTCCCGGCTGGAGCTCGGGCGTTGCAATATCTAGCGGACGATCTTTGCCGTCGACGGTGCCGTGCCATACTCCGCCACCGAACGTGGTGATGTAAATGGCATTTGAATTTTCGGGATCAGGCGTCACGCGATGGCCCCACTTGAAATTGAAGCCGGGTATGCGGGCCCAATGTTCGCCGGCGTCGCGTGAGATCCATGCGGAGGATTCGAATCCGGCGGCGTAGAGAATTTTTGCGTCGCGGGGATCGATGGTGATGTCGTAGATGTGGCGATCGCGATCGAGGACTTGCTTCCAAGTTTTGCCGGCGTCTTCGGAGAGATAGATGCCGCCGCCTTCGCCGTGTTCCCCGGTGGCGCGGGCCCACGTAGCAAGGTAGAGACGGCTCGGATCTTTGGGATCGATCGCCAAGCCGTTAGGGGCGTTGGCGCCTTCGGGCAGTGAGACTGGCGTCCAATGCTCAGTGCCGTCGGTGGAGCGATAGAGGGCGCCGTCCTTGTCGGTGCCGATGCTGCCGTCTTCGGAGCGGCGCGAGATCAAGAGATAGAGGGTGCCTTTGTTGTCGCGCGAGATGCGCCAGGCGAACGGCTCTTTTTGCGTGATGCCGGTGTTCTTGAGCGTCCAGCTTTTGCCGCCATTCGTGCTTTTGTAGACTCCTCGGCCGAAACCAGTGACATAGAGCGTGCGCGAATCCACGGGACTGGTGGGATCGAGAAGGATGAAGGTGGCCGCGGTCTGATCCATACCGTCGTTGGATTTGGTCCA